>NZ_JBFTRY010000179.1:0-6784 GCF_056399745.1 Dyella sp. 01N36 | reverse complement strand
GGCTATCGCGGCGCGTTCATAGGTGTCGATGCAACTTACGGAGGAGCGAAGGCACAGCCTGTTCGGCTGTCTCAGCGCTGTTACATCCACCCGTCCGCTCACGGCAAAGCGCACAAAACCAGACGAAAACTGCAGTCAGACCTGGTGCAACGAATGGCGTGCAATGTCGTCGGCGAGCGCGAGTGCACCCACCCAGCCAACCGGCATAGCCAAGGGAGAGAGACGGCAGGGCGGCACGTCCGTCATGCCGATGGGCGGCGCGATGCCGACGCCGATGGCGGCGTCGATCGAGGACGGTGGCACGCGCAGACCTACCCCAAATGCCTTGAGCAGAGCTTCCTTGCGCGTCCACAGTTCGAGCAGTGCCCGCGTGCGCGCCTCACCGTCCAGTGTGGCGATCGCCGCCGCTTCCGCCGGGGTGCACAGCACGCCGGCGATGTCATGGAGGTTGGTGCGCGGCGGGAATCCTTCGATATCCACCCCGACCGCTGCGCCTTGCGCGATCGCCACCGCCACCATGGTGCCGCTGTGACTGAGGCTGGTCACCAGGCCGGTGCCGGGCAGCAAGGGCTGCCCGTTGGGTGAGCGCGACAGCTCCACCAGCGCGGGATCGATGTTCAGCGTGATGCCTAGCGCCACCCGCCAGTAGGCATGCGCGATGGTGTAGGTGTCCTGGTCCAGCGCGTGGCGAAAGCGCACGGCGCGCGCAGCTTCCGGAGGCGACAGCAGACTGGCTGCCTCGTTGCGCAGCTGCCACCACGGGGCGCTGTYGAACACGATGACGCGTGCCTCGTCCGCACTCGGCGGCGCGAAGCGGCAGGCGCGCAGCGAGGCCGCGACGCGGTGCGTGAAGCGCGAAAAGGTGGCCTGGCGAAGCATGGTCGCGTGCATTCCGTTGTCTCTTTCCTTAGAGGATGCCGGCCATCAGCAGTGCTCGCAGCTCGTCCGCAAGCCTGAGGCTGAGGGCCACGATGGTGAAGGTGGGAAAGGCCCAGCCCCCGGTGGGGAAGACCGAGCTTCCCGCGATGTGCAGGTTGTCCATGCCATGCACTTTGCAGTCCCGATTGACTACACCCTTGCCTGGGTCGTCGGACATCCGCGTGCTGCCGATGTGATGCGCCGTCCCATGCACTTCGGGCGTGGTGTGCTGGTCGGCGAGCCAGGGCGCCAGTTCGAAATGGCCGTTGCACAGACGTGCCAGTTCGTTGCCGAACAAGCTGGCCGACGTGCGATAGGTATGGAGGTCCAGCGGCGTAAGTCGCCAATCCACGCAGACTTTGCGCTGTCCCAGGGCGTCGGTCTCCTCGCCCAGCGTGATGCGGCTGTCGCGATTGGGGGCCTGCTCGAAATAGCCGACCAGTTCGACGTGGCTGTTGCGCACCGCCGGACGGTCGGTCAGCTTGTGGACCACCGCCTTGGCGATGTCGCCGATGCCCAGGCCCAGCTTCAAGGCCGTAAGGCCGATGTTGTTTGGCGCGGCGACCACTTCCGATGCCGGCGCATTGCGCAGCGCCGAGGACAGCAGGGCCTCCAGTTGCGCGTTTTCGTCCTGCATCGGCTTGCGCTTGATGGAACGCAGCTCCCGCAGGGCGCGGATACCTCGCGGCAGCGGGCCTTCCACACCGAACGGATGCACGCGGCCATTGAGTACGCGTTGAGATCGTTGGTAGTCGGGCGACAGCGCGATCTCCGGAAATGCCATGGGAGCGTTCTTGCCGTGCAGGCGTTCGTAGGGTGCGGTGACGCGGTGCGACTGCTTGGCCGTGAGCGTGCCCAGCGTGCCGCTGGGATGATCCATGAAATAGCGGCCGACCACGTCGCGCTGGTTGCCCAGGCCTTCGGGCACCACCGAGTTGGAAAGCAACAGCAGGCGCGCGTTCTCAATACCGCCGGAGGCGAGCACGTAGTGGCGGGCCCGCACTTTGCTGCGATGCCCCCCTAGCGAACCGATGGCCGCTTCCCGCACACGCGCGCCATCCTGCGATGGCAGGAGCTCCATCAGGTTGGCGTGCAGCAGCACCAGGATGTTCGGCGCGTCGTCGAGCACGTCGCGGTAGGCATCGCCAAACAGGATGCCGCTGCGCGCAAACAGCTGGTTGACCAGCTTGTCGTCGTCGAAAGGCAGCACCGGCCGCGCGGTGGGTGCTGTGAATGTGCCCTCGGTAAAGCCGATGTCGCCAAGCTGGCAGAAGGAGAGGGCGCGTGCGTAATACGGTTCGAGTTCGTCGTAGCCGATCGGCCAGCCGCTATCGGGCACCCAGTCGCGTGGCTTGAGATCATCGCTGCTCAGCGTGATGCAGCCGCCGCCCCACAGATTGCAACTTCCACCGAATACCCGCATGCGCGAGGTGCTGGGATCGAAGTCGACATGGCCGGCCGAGCTGCCCTCGTACAAGGCCTGGTTGCGCTGTTCCGCGCCCATGCCGCCACTCTCGAGCAGGCAGACCCGTACGGACGTCCCAATGAAACTGTGAGCAATGGCGATGCCCGCAGCGCCGGCGCCGACGATGCACAGGTCGGCTTCGACATCCTCGGGATGCACGTCGCTCAAGTAGTCGATGATCACACCAACCCCCTAGGAATCCACGTTCTTCACAACAGTGTTATTCGTGGATCTGGTCCGTGGCGCAACGCGCAGTCGCTCCGGACTGTTGGCGGCCTTAGTCGATCACACGCGATAGTACTCGCGGTACCAGCGTACAAAGTTGGCGACCCCAGTTTCTACCGACACCTGCGGCCTATAGCCAACGGTCTGTATCAGGTCCGTTACATCGGCTTCGGTGTCAGGAACGTCGCCCGGCTGCAGCGGAAGCATCTCCATGATGGCCTTGCGGCCGAGGCATGATTCGAGCACTTCGATGTACTGCAGCAGTTCGACCGGACGTTCGTTGCCGATGTTGAACAGGCGATACGGCGCGACGCCGCTGGTGGCCGGATCGGGCTGGTTGCTGTCCCAGTGCTCGTCGATCGGCGGCACCTTGTCCAGCGTACGGATCACGCCTTCGACGATGTCGTCCACATAGGTGAAGCTGCGCTTGTGCCTGCCGTGGTTGAACACGCGGATCGGCTCGCCGGCAAGGATGGCGCGCGTGAAGAGAAACAACGCCATGTCCGGTCGGCCCCACGGCCCGTACACCGTGAAAAAGCGCAGTCCGGTGCTTGGTATGCCATACAGATGCGCATAACTGTGCGCCATCTGCTCGTTCGCTTTCTTGCTGGCGGCATAGAGCGTCAACGGATGCTCGGCCGACTTGTGCTCGGAGAACGGCATGGCCGTATTGGCGCCGTACACCGAACTGGTGGAAGCGAATACCAGATGCTCCACGCCGTGATGGCGGCAGCCTTCCAGAACGTGCAGAAAACCGGTGACGTTGCTGCTGATGTAGACGTGCGGATTCTCCGCCGCATAGCGCACGCCGGCCTGCGCGGCCAGATGGACCACGCGTTGCGGCCGGTGCACGGCGAAGGCCTGCTCCATCGCCGCGCGATCGGCCAGATCGGCCTGGATATGGGTATAGCCTGGATGATCGGCAAAGCGGGCGAGTCGCGCCTTCTTCAGCGTGACGTCGTAGTAGTCGTTGAGGTTGTCCAGGCCCACCACCTCGTCGCCGCGCTCCAGCAGACGCTGTGCGACATGGGATCCGATAAAGCCCGCTGTACCTGTAACCAGCACTTTCATGATGCAGTTCCTTAGAGACGGCCGTCGACCGCTTCACGCGGCAGCACGTACTTCACGTCATACACCACCGACGACGACTTGCCGAATGCGCGGATGCCGGTGGCGCCCAGGGCCGTGAACTGACGATGGCCCACAGCAATGATTACCGCGTCGTAGTCGCCGTTATTCGGTGCTTCGATAGGTTTGAGCGCGTATTCGTGTTCTGCCTCAGCCACATTGACCCAGGGATCGTGCACGTCGACATCGGCGTTATAGCCGCGCAAGGCATGCACGATATCGACCACGCGCGTGTTGCGCAGGTCAGGGCAGTTCTCCTTGAAGGCGAGGCCGAGCACCAGGATGCGCGCGCGCACCGGATTGATGCCTTTGCGCACCATCAGGCGTATCACTTCGCTGGCCACATAGGGGCCCATGCTGTCGTTGGTGCGGCGGCCGGCCAGGATCACGTCCGGATGATGGCCGACTTCCTGTGCCTTGTGCGTGAGGTAGTAGGGATCGACGCTGATGCAGTGGCCGCCCACCAGGCCCGGGCGGAACGGCAGGAAGTTCCACTTGGTGCCAGCGGCCTGCAGCACTTCCAACGTGTCGATGCCCAGCTTGTTGAACAGGATCGACAAGTCGTTGACCAGCGCGATGTTGAGGTCGCGCTGCGTGTTCTCGATTACCTTGGCCGCCTCGGCCACCTTGAGCGAGCTGGCCTTGTGGGTGCCGGCGGTGATGATCGAACCGTACAGGCGATCGACGAAATCAGCGGTTTCCGGCGTGGAACCGGAGGTGACCTTGAGGATGCTGGTCACGCGGTGCTGCTTGTCGCCCGGATTGATGCGCTCCGGGCTGTAGCCCGCAAAGAAGTCCTGGTTGAACACCAGGCCGGAGCCTTTGGCCAGCAGCGGCACGCAGACTTCCTCGGTGCAGCCCGGATACACGGTGGATTCGTACACCACGATGYCGCCGCGTTTGAGCACCTTGGCCAGGGTCTCGCTGGCGCGGACCAGYGGCGTCAGATCCGGTCGCTTGGCCGAATCGATCGGCGTGGGCACCGTGACAATGTAGACATTGCAGTGGGCGAGGTCCGCCAGCTGCGAGCTGAAGCGAAGTCGTGGCGACTGCGCCAGCTCCTCGCGGTTCACTTCCMGCGTGTGGTCGATGCCGGCGCTCAGCTCATCGATGCGGCGTTGGTTGATGTCAAAGCCTACGGTGTCGTAATGCTTGCCAAATTCCACTGCCAGCGGCAGGCCCACATAGCCGAGTCCAATAATGGCGAGCTTGGTGTCTTCCAGATTTTGCATGCCGTTGTTCCGCTGTCCGTTGGCGAGGCGTTGATTCGACCCGCAGGTTATCCGATGGATCACCCGTTAGAGAACGAACGTGCAGCCCCCTGTGTTGATGCATGCGCTCAGCGGCAGGTGTGGTTGCACGAACCGCTGCAGGCGGCGAAAGGCTAACAGGGTCGCTGTGGTTTTCCGCTAGGCCAGAGGATGCTTATCGGATGGCGTATGTGCCGATGTGAACCGGCGCACTCGATGCGTTTGTGCTGACTGATGCCACGAGGGAAGGAAGGCCGCCAAGGCGGGTGACCGGAGGGTGATGCGGCAGACTCTTGCAGGATATTGCGAATGATTCACAGTCTTGTTAACGTGAAGGCACGATCGTGCCTGACGCCAAACGGGGTGCGTCGCTCGTTGTCCTCGACCCGTCGGTGGTACGGCCGGCTGGCCTCTGGGAGCCGGCGTTCGACTGTGCGAAGGACCGGGCACGACCTCCAGGAGTCTGGTGGCCTTCCCGGCCAGGCCGTCCATCCACCTTATGGCCAGCTCCCGGGGCATGGCGTTGGCGCCGCTGAAGCACGACGTCGGCGATGGCTGCAACACCCGCGATCTCGAGACGATCATTCCCGGATGCAGCCATGCGACATCGAGGGAAACTCTCCGCGGCGAGTTCGAGTGCTTCGACCGCTTCATCCATTGAGCGCGCAGGTCCTTGCGAACCATGACGACAACGAAAAGGCTTGCGACGCGCACTCTGCGCGTCGGTGGCTGCGGCACGGGTCGGCCTGCGCACAGCAAATGCCAGTTTCTGATACGGTCATGCTGATCGTGATCGGGCGCGTCCGGCAAGTTGAGATCAGGGAAACACGATGCAGCTTCACCTCCCCGAAATGCTCAATGCCGGTGCGCTCGCCCAAAGCATCTACAACAATCTGCTGCGTACGTGGTCACACCAATGAGTCACCGACAGGGCGGTGCCACCGATGAATTTCCACAGCTGCTGAGGTGCGACCCCGCGCGCGCTTTCGCCATGCTGCGCGTGCAGGCGCTCGCAGGCGACCGCGCATCGCAACTGGCGCTCGGGCAGATGTATCTGGAAGGCATCGGCTGCGAACGCAATGGTGCCGAAGCGCGTTACTGGTTCCAGCATGCCGCCCATCAAGGCGAAGCGATGGCGATGAACATGCTGGGCCGCTGCCTGGAAAACGGCTGGGGCGGCGGTGCCGATTATGAATTGGCTGCCGTGTGGTACCGCGAATCGGCGGAACACGGCTTGGACTGGGGCATGTACAACTACGCCCACCTACTGGCGAACGGTCGCGGTATTCGCGCGGATCGTGCCGCTGCCTTCGAGTGGTTTACGCGGGCTGCCGAGGCCGGGCACGGTCGCGCCATGCATTTTCTCGGTCAGTATCACGAACACGGCTGGGAGACCGCGCCCGACGCAGAGCGCGCCCGCGAGTTGTATCGTCGCTCTGCCGAAAAGGGCGACTACAGAGGACAGTGCAGCTGGGCATCCGTGCTGGCCGAACAGGGGCGCATTGACGAGGCCTGCGATCTGCTGCAGCGCGTGCTTGCCACGGCGCCGGGGTACTTCGTCGAAGCATTGCGTGAAGAGTTGAGCCAGTCACGCCACGTGGAACTGCGCAAACTGAGCCAGACAGACGCGGTGTAGAGCGCAGCCAGTCGACGACCGGCTGCGCTCCCTACGTTCATGGACGTCAACGCCGAGGCTCAGGCCCAGCCGTTGTCGTCGAAGCCACCGTCGTTGCCGTCATCGAAATCGTTGGACGGCGTGAAGTCGTTCGACGCAAAGTCGTCGCGATCACGGTTGTCG
>NZ_JBFTRY010000178.1:0-6902 GCF_056399745.1 Dyella sp. 01N36 | reverse complement strand
GCTCTTCTTGCTCATGTTCCGTAATCAGGTAGGAGGAATCGGAAAACCGTCCCCGATCTCCGCTTCAGCGGAAATCTAGCCGGGGCGGCGCGCAAAACAACCTGCGACACGCGCGGGCGTGAATGTCATCACGCTTTATGTGCAGACCAGCGTGCCAAAACCGCCGGATTGAGCGCGGTCGGCGGTTTTCCCGCCGCCTCGCCCAAGCCAAGCGCTGCGATCACATTGTCCGCCGCCAGGTTGGCCATCGCACGGCGGGTTTCTTCGCTGGCGCTGGCGATATGCGGGCTGAGCACGGCGTTGTCGAGCGCCAGCAGGTCCGCATGCACGGCCGGCTCGCCCTCGAACACGTCCAGTCCGGCCGCCGCCAGCTTACCTTCCCGCAGCGCCAGCGCGAGCGCCGCATCATCGACGATGCCGCCGCGGGCGATGTTCACCAGCACCGCCGAGCGCTTCATCTGGGCCAGCTCCGGTGCGCCGATGGCATGGCGGTTCTCCGGCGTGAACGGCAGCACCAGCACCAGGTAATCAGCCTGGCGCAACAGCTCGGCCTTGCTGACCAGGGTGGCCTGGCACTCGCGCTCGACCAGCTCGGGGAGGCGCGAGCGGTTGTGATAGAGCACGCGCATATCGAAGCCCGCAGCGCGGCGGGCAATACCCTGCCCGATCCGGCCCATACCCAGGATGCCCAGCGTGCGGCCATGCACGTCCAGGCCTAGCCAGTCGTCGAAACGCATATTGCTGCCCGGCCACTGTCCGGCCCGCAGCCAGCGTTCGGCGGCGCCCACGCGACGGGCCGCGGCGAGCATCAGCGCCCAGGCGTAGTCGGCGACGCTTTCGTTCAATACGTCCGGCGTGTTGCTGGCGAGGACGCCGGCGCGGGTCAGCGCGTCCACATCCAGGTTGTTGTAGCCCACCCCAAGGTTGGCGACCACTTTCAGACGCGTATTGCCCTCGAGCACGCCGGCATCGATGCGATCGGCCAGGCCGACGATGGCCGCATCGACGCCGGCAAGCTTGTGCTTGAGCTCATCGGCCGAGTGGCGATGCTCCACAGCTTCCGCGTCGACGTCGAAGTATTCGGCCAGGCGGGCCAGCACATCGGGAAACAGGGGGCGCGATACCCAGACTTTCGGTTTGGCAGTCATCAACGATCTTCTTCGTACGGGGCCCGGCCCCAACAGAGACCGGGAGAGCTCAGGGAATACGCGGCAATACCTCGCCCACGTCGCCGCATTGGGCGCGATGGCGTAGCGCGTGGTCCATCAGCACCAGCGCCATCATCGCCTCGGCGATCGGCGTGGCGCGGATGCCGACGCAGGGGTCGTGGCGGCCCTTGGTCACCACGTCCACCGCCTCACCCGCCAGATTCACGCTGTGGCCGGGAATAAGAATGCTCGAGGTCGGCTTGAGCGCGATCGAGGCCAAGACTTCTTGCCCCGTGCTGATGCCGCCGAGAATGCCGCCGGCGTGATTGGACGCAAAGCCGTCCATCGCCATCTCGTCGCGATGCTGGCTGCCGTGCTGGGCCACGACGCCGAAGCCATCGCCGATCTCCACGCCTTTCACCGCGTTGATCGACATCAGCGCCGAGGCGAGGTCGCCATCGAGCTTGCCGTAGATCGGCTCGCCCCAGCCCGGCGGCACGCCGTCGGCCACCACGTTCACGCGCGCGCCGACGGAGTCGCCGGATTTGCGCAGCGCATCCATGTACGACTCCAGCGTGGACACTTCGTGTGCATCGGGCCAGAAAAATGGATTCTGCTCGACCACATCCCAGTCGAACGAACCGGGCGTGATATCGCCGATCTGCGCGAGATAACCGCGCACGCGCACGCCGTAGCGTTCGGCCAGCCACTTCTTGGCGATGACCGCAGCCGCCACGCGCATGGTGGTTTCGCGCGCCGAGGAACGACCGCCACCACGCGGATCGCGGATGCCGTATTTCTGCCAATAGGTGTAATCGGCGTGTCCCGGACGGAAGGTCTCGGTGATATTGCCGTAATCCTTGCTGCGTTGATCCGTGTTGCGGATCAGCAAGGCGATCGGCGTGCCGGTGGTCTTGCCTTCGTAGACGCCCGAAAGAATCTCCACCTCGTCCGCCTCGCGGCGCTGCGAGGTGTGGCGGCTCTTGCCGGTGGCGCGGCGATCAAGATCGGTGCGGAACTCTTCCGCGTCGATCGACAGGCCGGGCGGGCATCCGTCGATGACGCAGCCAATGGCCGGACCATGGCTTTCGCCGAACGTGGTGACGGTGAACAGTTTGCCGAAGGAGTTGCTGGACACGAGGCTCGATCGTCTGCGGGATAACCGCCACAGCTTAGCGCGATGCAGCAAATCCTGCGTCGTTTACGCCGCGATCGCGCCATTCGCGCGCCAGCAGGGCGAACACCACGTCGTCCACCCATTCGCCGCGAAACAGCAGGCTCTCGCGGAAATGGGCTTCCTGGCGCATGCCGACGGACGCCAGCAAGGCCATGCTGGGCGTATTGCGCGGGTCGACCGAAGCGTAGATGCGATGGACGGCCAGGCTGCCGAACAAGGCATGGAACAGTGCCTGCAGCGTCTCGCCGGCGTAGCCCTGCCCCTGCGCAAAGGGCGCGATGGTGATGCCGATCTCGGCCTGTTCGTCGGAGAGGCAGAAGCCAACATCGCCAAGCAGCACGCCGTCATCGCTGCTACGGATGGCGCGCTGAAACCAGCGGCACTGCGGCGGCTTATCCAGTGCCATTTGGGTTCGAATGAAACTATCCGCATCGGCCAGCGTCTGCGGACACCAACCCTGGTAGCGGGACACCTCGGGGTCAGCGCGATACCCAAACAGCGCGGCCGCATCGCCCTCATGCAGGGCATCGATACGCAACCGCGCCGTGGTCAGCCGCATGATCGCTCAGCGACCCTTGCGCGCCTCGGCCGCCGCGCGAATCGCCTCGGCGTGCTCGATCAGGTCGCGACGTTCCAGGGCGAACACGCCCATGGGGCCGACCTTGAACTCGATCCACACGAACGGGACTTCCGGCAGCAACTCGCCCAGCTGACGCTCGCTCTCGCCCACTTCGACGATCAGCAGGCCGTCTTCGGTGAGATAGTCGGCCGCTTCATTGAGCATCCGCACGCAGATGTCCAGGCCATCTTCGCCCGAGGTCAGGCCGAGCTTCGGCTCGTGGCTGTACTCGCCCGGCAGCGCGGCGTATTCGTCTTCGGTGACATACGGTGGGTTCGACACGATGAGGTCGTAGCGACGGCCCTTCAGGCCGTTGAACAGGTCCGACTTCACCGCCTCGACGCGGCCTTCCACGTGCTGGAACGCGATGTTCTCGCGCGCCAGCGACAGAGCGTCATCGCTGATGTCGACGATGTCGACCTGCCAGTCCGGATTGAACTCTGCCATGGCGATGCCAATGCAGCCCGAGCCCGTGCACAGGTCCAGGGCGCGCTCGACATGGCGATGATCGAGCCACGGCTGGAAACCCGACTCGATCAGCTCGGCAATCGGCGAACGCGGTACCAGGGCGCGGCGATCACTCTTGAACTTCAGGCCGGCAAACCAGGTTTCACCCACCAGATAGGCCACCGGCAGACGCTCGTTGACGCGGCGCTCGATCAACGCCAGCACGCGCTCGCGCTCCTCGCTGGTCAACCGGCCCGCGCCATAGGCCGGCGGGATATCCGGCGGCAGGTGCAGGCTCGCCAGCACCAGATGGGTGGCCTCGTCGATGGGATTGTCGTGACTGTGCCCAAAGGTCAGCCCGGCCGCCGAAAAGCGGCTGGCGCCGTAGCGGATGAAGTCGATGATGGAGGCGAGTTCGTGGGTCACGGCGGGCACATGGGCGTGAAGGGGTCGCACAGTATAGCCGCTGCCGGCCAGCGGCCGCCCGCTGCTGCCGGGGGCCACCCCGGCCGTCCAAAAGTGGATGGAATTCACAGTTAGCGGCCAGCACCCCCTTTGGCCAATTGTGGGCCGCCGAGCGCGCTCGCAAAAATCCGCCCGCGACCAGCCATGGGAGGGGACCTGTCCGCTGGGTCGCACTCACTCAACAAGGGGAAAACATGAACGTAAGGAAGCTGGTCATCGCGGCCGCATTGGCTGCGGGTTTCTCTATGCCTGCGATGGCGCAAACCGACACGGGTGGCTCAACGGCGGTGACGCCCTGGCCTGCTTTTCTGCAGGAAGCCAATGAAGTGTTTCGCGCGGACTACTCCTATGTCGCGCCAAACGACGTCGATGGTGACGGCCTGAGTGACCTGCTCTGGGTCAACGCCGAGAAAAATGAGGTGGGCTATTGGCTGTCAGGCTGGGGCGACACCTATCCCCAGCCGTACATCGCAGGCGCACGCAAGGCATTTCACGTGCCCGCCGGCTATTACGTCGGCGCCACGGGCGACCTCAACGGCGATCGCATGGTCGACCTGGTACTCACCAACGCCGACCGCAAACTCTTCTTGTGGGCATCCAACGGTACGGGCTTCGACTCCACCCACATCGGCACGTACCCGGAAGGCTGGCAGTTGCTGGGCGCAGGCGACATCGACGGCGACAACAACGCCGATCTGCTGTGGTGGAACGACAGCAAGTGCGAGTTCGGCTACTGGCGCATGCAAGGCGCCACCGTGCTGGAAAGAAAGGTAATCAAGGCGACCTGCGGCTATCACGTGGCCGGGTTCGGACACTTCCTGCTATCCAATCACCTGGACCTGCTGTGGACCAGCGACGCCCATGACGTCTACCTATGGGCAGGCACGGATTCGGGCTTCATGTCCACTTTCCTGGGCAACTACGACCCGCAGGGTCACATCATCGGGACGGCTCTCGCCGGCGACGGCGGCGGCATCAACGTGTATGTGCAGAACGATGCCGCTATGCAGTTCACGCAGTACGAATGGGTACGCTACTACGACCAGCAAGGCAATGTAGGACTGACCACGTTCAATGCCATCCGTAGCCTGCCGATCAACCAGGGTGACTACTTGGGCGCCACCGGCAATATGGATGGAGCGAACGAAGCCGTGCTGCTCTGGGGCAACGACACCGCCAACGCGGCCACCACGCCGAAGGCGCCGGGACGCCTGACCTGGTACACGAGTACGTACGGGGCCTTCACGCCCGGGAGCAACATCTGGCAGGCCACCGCCATCGCCAGCTATCCGACCGGCTGGGCTTTGCTGGGGTCAGGTCACTAAGAAACGAAGGTCGGCGGCCCGCCCGGTCGCCGACCTTCCCCGATGCGCCCCGGCCCGAGGCAATCGACGCCGTCATCGTTCATACTTGCGGGATGACCTTCAACGTACTCCTGCAATACATCCTGCCCCACCGCGCGCTGTCGCGGGTGGTCTACTGGGCCACGCGCTGGACCTTCAAGCCGTGGAAGAACTTCCTGATCAGCACCATCGTGCGCAACTATCAGGTCAATATGGCCGAGGCGGCGCAGCCCGATCCGCTCGCCTACCAGCACTTCAATGCGTTCTTCACCCGCAAGCTGCGGGCCGATGCACGCCGTGCCGATGCTGATCCGAAGGCCCTGATTTCRCCGGCCGACGGCAAGATCAGCCAGATGGGCAAGATCGTTGATGGGCGCATCTTCCAGGCCAAGGGCCAGGAGTACACCGCCGCCGAACTGCTCGGCGACGAGGCCAGTGCCACGCCGTATCGCAACGGGCGCTTCGCGACCATCTATCTGTCGCCGCGCGACTATCACCGCGTGCACATGCCGCTGAAGGGAACGTTGAAGGAGACCGTGCATGTGCCCGGCCGCATCTTCAGCGTCGCACCGTTTGCAGTGGAAGCGATTCCGCGCCTGTTCGCGCGCAACGAGCGGCTGGTCTGCCATTTCGATGGCGAGCACGGCCCGTTCGTGGTGGTGATGGTGGGCGCCATCCTGGTCTCGAGCGTGGCCACCGTATGGGACGGGCTGGTGATACCGCCGTATGCCTCGTCGATCCGTCGCAAGTCGTTCGCCGGCCAGCAGATCACGCTGGAGCGATTCGCCGAGATGGCCCGCTTCAATATGGGCTCGACCGTGATCATGCTGTTCCCCGAAGGCATGGCGGAACTGGATCAGCTGGCCTCGCAGCAGCATGTGCAGGTGGGCCAGCGCCTGGGCGTGGAAGTCGGGGCTTAAGCAAGCCGCCCGTCAATTTATTGACGCCGCGAGTGACGCGTTTCGTCGTTTTGTGACCTTTTTGGCGCATTCCCCGCGCCGGGCGCGGCTATGCTCCCGCTCGGCGACGCCCCTGCGCGAGCGCCATCCCCAGGCCAGACCGAGGACCGTCCATGCGCATCGTCACCCGACTCATCGCGATGAACCGCAGTCGCCAGCTAGGCAGGCAGCTGCGCGAAATCGAGCGCCAGATCCATGCCCTGCCCAAGCGCAGCCGCGCCCGCCTCGGCACCATGGCGCTACGCGAAATCGGCCAGGCCTCGCGCGGCGACTTTCCGCATCTGTACGGCACGCCCCCGGAAGAGCGTTACCTGCCCTGGGGCCAGGGCACCGAGATCGGCCTTGCCCGCGCACGCTCGGACAACCCCGAGGTGGCCATGCGCGGCATCGCACTGTGGCTGGCCGTGGCCTACCACGAGACCAAGAACACCCCGCACCCGAACCTGCAGCCGCACCACCGCGACCTGATGCGGCTGCTGCGCGGGCTGAAGGAAGATCATCGCGCCGATCCCATGCAGACCTGGATGCAGGCGCCTGCCGCGGCCTGAGTCCTCCCACTCGCCCATGAAAAAACGCCGCCCTCAAAGGCGGCGTTTTTCGTTGTTGCGATGGCTAAGGCGCAGTCATCACCGACAAGTCGGCAACTTGAGCACCTGCCCCGGCTTGATCTGGTGATGCCTGAGGTCGTTCATCTCCGACACCTCCTGCACCGAGGAGCAGCTCGCCTTGCTGACGATGCTGGTG
>NZ_JBFTRY010000177.1:0-7006 GCF_056399745.1 Dyella sp. 01N36 | reverse complement strand
GGGTGCGCTCCCACATTCACATTGAATCGGGCATACGCCAGCGTCCGGTGCAATCGGAGCCCGCAGGTCTTAAGCTTGCGCAGATGCCTACCCTGCGCCTCGCCAACCTGATCGACGGCCGCCTTCAGGCGCCGCGACATGATCGCTGGCTGGACGTGTACGAACCGGCCACCGGCCAGGTTTTCGCCCACTGTCCCGACTCCACCGCCGAAGACGTTGCCGACGCCGTGGCCGCCGCCGCGCGCGCCGCGCCCGAGTGGGCGGCAACGCCCGCCGAGCAGCGCGCCAGCCTTATGCATCGGCTGGCCGATCTGATCGAAGCGCGCATGGACGAATTCGTGGCGCTGGAATCGCGCGACAGCGGCAAGCCGCTGAGCCAAGCGCGCAAGCTCGATATTCCTCGTGCGATCTCCAACCTGCGTTTCTTCGCCGCCGCCATCATCAGTTGGGGCAGTGAGTCGCATGCGATGGAAGCCGGTGCGATCAACTACACGCTCCGCCAGCCGTTGGGCGTGGTCGGCTGCATCAGTCCGTGGAACCTGCCGCTGTATCTGTTCAGCTGGAAGATCGCCCCGGCGCTTGCGGCCGGCAATACGGTCGTGGCCAAGCCCTCGGAGATCACGCCCTGCACCGCTGCCTTGCTTGGTGAGCTGAGCATCGAGGCGGGCTTTCCGCCTGGCGTATTCAACATCGTGCAAGGCCGCGGACCGACCGTGGGCCAGGCCATGGTTGAGCACCGGTCGGTCAAGGCCGTGTCCTTCACCGGCAGCACGCGCACCGGCGCGCAGATTGCCGCCGTGGCCGCGCCGCAATTCAAGAAGGTATCGCTGGAGCTTGGCGGCAAGAATCCCGCCGTGGTGTTCGAAGACGCCGACCTCAGCGACGCCAATCTCGACACCATCGTGCGCTCGGGCTTCGCCAATCAGGGCGAGATCTGCCTCTGCGGCTCGCGTCTGCTGGTGCAACGTTCCATCTACGACACCTTCCGCGAGCGCTACCTGGCACGCGTTCAGGCGCTGCGGGTGGGCGATCCGAACGAAAGCGCCAGCGATCTTGGCGCACTGGTCTCGCGCGAACACTTCGACAAGGTGATGGGCTGCATCGCCACGGCTCGCGAAGAAGGCGGCCGCATTCTCTGTGGCGGCGAGTCGGTGACCGTGGATGGCCGCTGCGCCGACGGCTGGTTCGTCGCACCGACCGTCATCGAAGGCCTGGGCAATGGCGCCACCACCAACCAGCAGGAAATTTTCGGACCCGTCGTCACCCTGATTCCGTTCGAGGACGAAGCCGAAGCGCTCGCCATCGCCAACGGCACCGGTTACGGCCTGGCCGCCTCGGTGTGGACGCGCAACCTGTCGCGCGCACATCGCTTCGGCGCCCAACTGGATTTTGGCATCGTGTGGACCAACTGCTGGCTGCTGCGCGATCTGCGCACGCCCTTTGGCGGCACCAAACAATCGGGCCTCGGTCGCGAGGGCGGCGCCGAAGCGCTGCGCTTCTTCACCGAGCCCAAGAACATCTGTATTCGTTATTGATGAGAGCGCCATCGTGAAAAGTCCCCTGCAGAATCTACTCGACAGCAACCGTCACTGGTCCGCTGCCATGGTCGAACAGGACCCGCGCTTCTTCGAACGCCTCGCCCAGCAGCAGGCGCCGAAGTATCTGTGGATCGGTTGCTCCGACTCGCGCGTGCCAGCCACGCAGATCGTGGATCTGCCGCCGGGCGATATCTTCGTGCAGCGAAATGTCGCCAACGTGGTGTCGCATACCGATCTCAATTGCCTGAGCACCATCCAGTTCGCCGTCGACGTGCTCAAGGTCGAGCACATCCTGGTGGTGGGCCATTACGGTTGCGGTGGCGTGCAGGCGGTCCTCGACGATCGCCGCCTGGGCCTGGTCGACAACTGGCTTCGCCATGTCGGCGATGTCGCGCAAAAGCACAAGCAGCTGCTCACCTCGATCGACCTGATGAATCTGCGCAATGCTCGCCTGTGCGAACTCAACGCGATGGAACAGGTGGTCAACGTCTGCCACACCACCATGGTGATGGATGCCTGGGAGCGCGGGCAGAAGCTCTCCGTGCACGCGTGGTGTTACAGCCTGTTCGATGGACACGTCAACGATCTGGGCATGCATGTGAGTTCGCGCGAAGGACTGAGGCCCGCCTACGAGCACGCCATGCAGCGCCTGGKCACGATTCCCGAGTTCAATCGATGAGCAACGTCGTCCGCACCGATCAGGCCCCGGCGCCGGTGGGCGCGTATCCGCATGCGCGGCGAGTCGGCGATCTGTTGTTTCTCTCCGGCGTCGGCCCGCGCACGCCCGGCAGCAATGCGATTCCCGGCAATGTGTATGACGCTGCCGGCAAGCTGGTGGACTACGACATCGAAGCGCAATGCCGGCAGGTGTTCGCCAATGTGCGCGCCGTGCTCGAAGCAAGCGGCGCGCGCTGGGAAGACCTGGTGGACGTGACGGTGTTTCTTACCGACATGGGGCGTGATTTTCCCGCGTACAACAAGCTTTATGCGGAATACTTCGCGGGCGTCGACGCTTGTCGCACGACGCTGGGCATCACGGCACTGCCCACGCCGATAGCCATTGAATTGAAGTGCATCGCTGCACCGAAGGCCTGAGGCAGCGCACACAAAAAAAGCCCCGGCATGCGAATGCCGGGGCTTTCCTTTTACAAGAGCCGCTTAGTGACTGGCTTCAGTCTGCGGCAGCGTGGACTTGGCCGTGCGCTTGGCGGACTTGCTGCCCTTGGGCTTGGGCTGGCCGTTGTTGGTGGACTTGCTCTTCTTGTGCTTGTGTGACGACGAGCTGGCGGGCGCTGGTGTGGCCGAAGCCGACTTGGCGGCGGGCGCAGGCTGCGGGGCTGCGTCCTGAGCCAACAGGGAACCGGTGAAAGCCATGCCTGCCAGCAGCAGGGAAGCGATCGCGAACTTGCGCATGTGTGTGAGCCTCGACGTAATGAGCCTGATGTTCGTGCCGCGCACCGATCGGAATGGGCCGATCCGTGCATCGCGACGGCTAAAACATCGCACGTTTGGCAGCAGCCCGGAACTGGATTTTTCCAGCATGCGCGCGAGATTTCCGCAGGCCACGTCTTGACATTGCAAGACCCTAACAAGGGTCGAATGTTTTTGCGCTTACGCCACGCAGAGCGCGAGCAGGCGCGCGATGGTTTCCTGCACTTGCACGGCGCTGGCTTCGGCATACGCGAAGCTGTCTTCGTCCATGTAATTGATCTGCGATAGCTCCAGCTGCACGGCCTGCACGCCGCTGTCGGGCTGCCCGTAATGGCGCGTGATGTAGCCACCCTTGAAGCGTCCATTCACCACGAAGCTATAGCGGGACTGGGTTTCCAGCACATCCTTGAGTTGCTGCTGCAAGGCCGCCGAGCAGCTCGCGCCCTCGGCCGTACCCAGGTTGAAGTCGGGCAACTGCCCCTCGAACAACATGGGCACGCGGCTACGGATGGAATGCCCGTCCCAGAGCACCACACGGCCGTGCGCGGCACGCAATCGTTCAAGTTCTTGCGATAGCGCGTCGTGATACGGACGCCAATACGCATTTACCCGACGTTGTATTTCTTCCGCCGTCGGTTCAGCTCCATCGAGGTAAAGCGGCTCACCATCGAAGCCGATGGTGGAGACAAGACCGGTTTCGCGCTTGCCGGGATACAGCGCATGACCGTCCGCGGGACGATTGAGGTCGACCACGTAACGCGATGCCACCGGACGGATCACGCTCGCCCCCAGTGCCTTGGCGAGCGGCTCGTACAGCCGCCCCACGTGCCAGTCGGTATCGACCGAGCGCTGCGCGTCGGGTCGCATGCGCGCGGCGATGTCATCGGGAATATGGCTGCCGTCGTGCGGCAGGCTGATGAGCAGCGGCGCGGTGCCGCGATGTAGCGTGTAGGTGGCAGTCATGGGTGAAGTTTACCGTGGCGCGGGAAAAGCCGATGTTGGCTCGCTCAGTTGATCAACACCAGTTCTTCGGCCGAACTCGGATGGATGGCAATGGTGTCTTCCAGATCCCGCTTGCGCAGGCCCATTTTCAGCGCGACCGCAAAGCCCTGCAGCATTTCGTCCGCGCCTTCGCCGAGCACATGGATGCCCACCACGCGCTCGTCGTCGCCTTCGGTGACGACCTTCATCAAGGTCGGATGTTTCCGCCCTGCCACGGCCCATTTCATCGGCGTGAATTTCGCGCGGTGCACGTGCACTTTGTCACCATGGAATTGGCGCGCCTGCGCTTCGGTGAGGCCGACGATCGCCAGTGGCGGCTCGGCGAAGACGACACTGGGAATATTGTCGTAATCGAGCCGACTGTCGGGTTTGCCGCCGAACAGTCGATCGGCCAGTCGTCTTCCCGCCGCCACCGCCACCGGTGTGAGTTCCGGGCGTTCGGTGACATCGCCGACGGCGAAGATGCCTTCGACATTGGTGGCCTGCCAGGCGTCGGTGACGATGTGGCCCCATTCGTCCACGTTGACGCCAGCGGCATCGAGATCCAGCCGGTCGCTGTTGGGTACGCGGCCGATCGCCCACAACACGGCGTCATACGGTCCGCAGGGGCCATTGACGTCATCGTCGATCATGAGGTTTTCGCCATCGCGATGCAGGCCCGTCACTTTCACCTGGTTGGTGATGCGGATGCCCGCGTCGCACATGTGCTGCTCAAGCGCATCGACCAGTTCCGCATCGAAGCTCGTGAGCATGCGATTGCGCACGTGCAGCGTCACCTCGCTGCCCAGCGCGTTGAGCAGTCCCGCGAATTCGATGGCGATGTAGCCCGCGCCAATGACGGCAATGCGCTTGGGCAAGGTGCGCAGCGCAAAAATGTCATCGGACACCATGCCCAGATCGAAGCCGGGTATATCCAGGCGATGCGGACGGCCGCCGGTGGCAATCACGATTTGCGGGGCACGCAATTCTTCTCCGCACGAAGTGGCAATCGTGTTGGCGGACACGAAGCGCCCCGTTTCGGTGAACACCTGGATGCCGCCCTCTTCCAGGCCCATCGCGTAACGATGGCGGATGTTGTCGATGTAGTGCTGGCGCAGCTGGCGGAAATGTTCCCAGTCGAGCGCGCCGGGCTGGGACGCAAAACCATAGTCCACCGCGAGCCGTTGCTCCTGCGCCAGCTGGCCGGCGAACCACAGCGCCTTCTTGGGCACGCAGCCGACATTGACGCAGGTGCCGCCCAGTGCGCTGGGTTCAAGCAAGGCGACGCGTGCGCCATGGCGCGCGGCACGGAATGCGGCCCCCAGGCCACCCGAACCACCACCCAATACGATCAGATCAAACGTTTCCGCCATGCCGCTCTCCGGTTTGCGCCATTGAAGTTAAGCGAGTCTGCGAGCAGGCCGCGTCAAGATCACACGCCAAAGCGCGACGGTGCGTACGGCGAGGGATCGATTGCTGGCGTCGCGCCGCGCAACATCGATGCCACCAGTTCGCCCGTGGCCGCCGACATGCTCACGCCAAGCATGCCGTGCGCCGTGGCCAAAGTGAGATTGGACCAGCGGGAGCTGGGGCCGATGATTGGCACCTCGTCCACACTCATAGGACGCCAACCCCACCACTCTTCCTTCAGTTCGGGCCCTTCGGGCACGTGCAGCCCCTGGGCGGCGCCTCGACGCAAGGCATCCAGACGCGTGCGGTTGAGGCCCTCGGCATAGCCGGAAAACTCCATCGTGCTGCCCAGCCGGAAGCCGCTGTCCCAGGTGGTGACGCACACGGCGGCCTCGCGCAATACCAGCGCGTGGCGCGGCGCCACGGCGGGACGCGAATAAGTGATCGAATAGCCTTTGCCTGGTTGCATGGGCAGGCGCAGGCCGAGCGAGCTCGCGGTCAACGGCGACCAGGCACCGAGCGCCATCACCACACGCTCGCCACGGAACACACCGCGGGTCGTGCGCACGTGGTCGATACGATTGCCGTCAAGGCCAAAGCCGTCGATGCGGGCGCCCGATTCGACGATGCCACCCAGCTCCGTCACGCGGCGCGCGAGTTCGGCGGCGTACCGGTCTGGTCGCAGACGTGCGTCGTCCGGGTGGAAAAGCCCGCCGGCAACGCCGGGTTTAAGCGCGGGCTCGCGCTCTTCCACGGCCTCGCCGCTCAAGCGCTCCACCGCTACACCCAGGCGATCGAGCACCTGGGCGTGGTGACGCTCGTCTGCCTGCAACGCCCCTGCCGAGCGGTAGACATACAGCTCCCCTTCTTCGCCGAACTCGCAGTCGAACCGCTCGTCGCGCACGAGGCCCGCAAGTAATCCGCGCGAGCGTTGCAGGATGGCTGAACGTGCTTGCGCGGCATGTTCGAAATCGCGCCAGTTGCAGTGGCGGGCAAAGCCGAGCAGCCAGCGCAGGCGCGGGCCGTCAAAGCGTGGGTTGAGGTAGAGCGGTGCATCCGCCCGCAGCATCGAGCGCAACGCCACGCCAAACATGCCCGGCATGGCCAGGGGCGCCGCGTGGCTGGGGGTGATCGTTCCACAATTGCCGTGCGAACTGCCGCAGCCCGGGGTACCCTGCTCCAGAACGCGCACGGTAGCCCCAGACTTCAGCAGGTAGTAAGCGCAGGCCAGGCCGATGACGCCACCGCCGAGAACCAGCACATCACTGCGTGAATCATCCATCGGACTATTGTAGCGTCGCCATGACCCACTCCTGACCTTGAGAGATTAGCGCGATGGGAACGTCAGAGCAGTCCAGCAGGATGTTGGTACGGTGGCGTTCGGCGATGCGCTGCGCGGCGGTACTGGCGGCGTGCGCGGCGGGTGCGGTGCACGCCCAGGCCGCCAAGCAACAACCCGCGCCGACACAGACAGCCACGCAACCCGAGGGGCCGGCCACCGCATCCTCGGCCACCGCCGTGAGTCGCGACCTGTTCACGGAAACCGCGCACATCAAGAACGACCTTGCGCGCTACCTGTACCTGCGCGAAGTGATGCCCCAGCTCACCAAGGACGATCGCCTCATCGATCAGCAGCTGCTGGCGAC
>NZ_JBFTRY010000176.1:0-7013 GCF_056399745.1 Dyella sp. 01N36 | reverse complement strand
CCGCACGCCTAGCCGAGGAATGCATGTACGACCTGCTCGCGCCGGTCGAACGCGTCAGCGGCTACGACACCCACATCCCGCTGTTCCGCCTGGAAATGAAGTACATGCCGAGTGCCGAGCGCGTGGTGGAAGCCGCCAAGCGCGCACTGGCTGCCAGCTAAGAACATGCCCTTCGATGTCCCGGCCATGCCGGGCATCGCACAATGAACACTCCGCCTGACCACGGAATCAATCTCATGGCCGACATCAAGACTTTCTATCTGCCCGACCTCGGCGAAGGCCTGCCCGACGCCACCATCGTCGAGTGGCACGTGAAGGAAGGCGACACCATCAAGCTCGACGCACCGCTGTGCTCGATGGAAACCGCCAAAGCCGTCGTCGACGTGCCTTCGCCGTACACCGGCAAGGTGACCAAGCTGCACGGCGCCGCAGGCGACATCATCGAAACCGGTTCGGCACTGGCCGAATTCGAGCCCGATCCGAACGCCAAGCAGCGTGCCGAGGCCGAGTCCACCGGCCACCACCACGGCCCCAAGAAGGGCACCGGCAGCGCCACGGCCGATACGCACAAGGTCGTTGCCTCCGATGAAGGCGGCGAGATCGACAGCGGCAATGGCAAAGCCGATCGCGAAGACGAAGGCACCGTGGTCGGTGCGATGGTCTCCGGCAGCCACGTGCACGTGGAGCAGGCCTCCAGCGTCGGCGGCGTCAAGGCCGTGCCGGCGGTGCGTGCGCTCGCCAAGAAGCTCAAGGTCGACCTCGCCCGCGTGCAGCCCTCGGGCGCCGACGGCGTGGTCACCATGCAGGATGTGAAGAACGCCGCCGCCAACGGCAGCGCCGCCCTGGGCGCCGCACCGGCTCGCAGCAGCGTGCCGGCTTCCGCCGGTCGTCACCTGGCCCCGCAGCTGCCGGAACCCGACGCTCCGCGCACCGCCACCTCGCTCGCCGGCAAGCCGGTGCGCACCGCGCCGCCGAGCGTGCAGGCCAGCGGCCAGCCCGAACAGCTCAAGGGCGTGCGCCGCAATATGGCGCGCGTGATGGCCGAAGCCCACGCCAACGTGGTGCCGACCACCCTGGTGGACGACGCCGACCTGCACGCATGGATCGGCAAGCAGGACATCACCGCCCGCCTGATCCGTTCGATCGTGGTTGCCTGCAAGACCGTGCCGGCGCTCAACGCCTGGTTCGACGGCAAGAACCTCACCCGCACGCTGCACCCGCATGTGGACATCGGCATCGCCGTGGACACCGAGGAAGGCCTGTTCGTGCCGGCCCTGCGCAATGCCGACGTGCTCGATGGCGCCGGCATCCGCGCGGCGATCAAGCGCCTGCGCACGTCGGTGGAAGACCGCACGATTCCCGCGTCGGAACTCAGCGGCTACACCATCAGCCTGTCGAACTTCGGCATGTTCGCCGGTCGCTACGCCACGCCGGTCGTTGTGCCGCCGTGCGTTGCCATCATCGGTGCGGGCAAGCTGAGCCACGACGTGGTGGCCGTGATGGGCGGCATCGAAGTGCATCGCCGCATGCCGATCTCGATCACCTTCGATCACCGCGCCGCCACCGGCGGTGAAGCGGCACGCTTCCTCAAGGCGCTGCTCGACGATTTGTCGCTGCCGAACTAAGGCAATCTAAGCGTACGAAGAGCCCCGGCCATGCCGGGGCTTTTTTTATGCGCGAAACGTTGACGGCCCCTGCACCCGGCCTCGCACTACGATCGATGGCCGCTCATCACGGGACCGCCGCCATGCATCACAGCCGACTGTGCACCATCGTGATCGACTGCAAGACGGACAACCTGGCCGATGCCGCCACCTTCTGGAGCCACGCCCTGGGCAAATCCATCGTCACCCTGGACGAGGATGGCGATGGCAAGTACGCCCGGCTTGCGTCCGCCGATGACGAGCCCATCATCCTGTTGCAACGCGTCGAGCACGACAACCGCGTGCATCTGGATATTGAAACGGACGATATCGAAGCCGAAGTGCAGCGCATGGAGAAGCTCGGCGCCACGCGGGTCCATTACGTGCCCGACCGCTGGTGGGTCATGCAGGCGCCGAGCGGGCATCGCTTCTGTGTGGTTCGCCCGCAGCGAGAGGAATTCGGGCCGCATCTCAATCGCTGGGGTTAGTGCCACCTAGAGCACCATGCCACACCTGTGGGAGCGCACCCTGTGCGCGACGCAGCGCCACGTCGCTTCCGCTCCGTAGGTTTGTCGCGCACAGGGTGCGCTCCCACAGAAAATCCAGACACCCTACCCTTGTAGGAGCGCACCTTGTGCGCGACCGCGGCGCGATGGCGTCTACGCTCCGTAGGATTGTCGCGCACAGGGTGCGCTCCCACAGAAGATCAGCGGTGGTGTTTCAGTAATCGCGAATATCCAGCGCCACAAACCCGCGCACGCTGTAACCCTTCTCCGCTGCAGGCCACGAGAGCGACGCCAACAGGCGATCGCCGGCCGGCCACGCGGCATTGTCGAGCAAGGCCTCGGCGGTAACCGCGCCATCGTCGCCACGACGATAGAACAGCCGCACCCAATGCAGCTCCGGGTTCAACGACTCGCTCTGCAACGCAGTGCGAAGCTGGGCGACCAAGCCGGCGGGCGGCTCCACGCCATCCTGACTCGACAGCCACGGCGCAACGAACACATCCCACGTACGGATACCAAAATCCCAACTCTGCAGCTGCATGCGCCGATCGTCGGTGACGTACCAGCACGCCGCCAGCAACACATGGAACACGCCATGCTCAAACGCGCGCAGCGCATCCAGGCAACCCGCTTCACCACCGCCAACGCCGGCGAAACTCTCTTCGATATGGCGATCCTCACTGATCACCACATCGACATCCAGACGGCCGGGTTCGCCCGCGGCGCCTTCGAACCAGCTGGCGCGCACGGCGGGGAAATCGCCGTCCGTCATCAGCCACTCTTCGTCGGGTTCCAGTTCGACGTCATGGCGTTCGAACAGGCGCAGTAGGTATCGCTGGAGGTCGGCGTCTTGCATGGTCGTTTCCTGCTTCAGTGCGCGTGAGGGCGCCATACGAGCTGGCGCACGATCAGCGCCAGCACCAATACCACGACGCATGCGCCGTAACCGTAGAGCGCCGGCAGCACCTGCTGCCAGATGGCGCCGCTGGAAGGGCCGTACTGGCCCACCGTGGGCACCGTCGCCGTATCGAACGCCGTGCTCGCACACTCCACCGCGGCGAACGCAGCGAGCAGCAAGGCCGCCACATCGAAGTATCGGCGCAGGCGCGTGCGCGGCAGGCTCTTGGGATAGGACCAGAACGCCCAGCCCAAGATCAGCAACCAGGGCGCGAGCATGAGGATGGCCAGATAACGCATACGTCAGTTCACTCCATGAAAGCCGAGCGCTTTATTCTTGCGCTGCCAGTTGGTCGAGCGCGCCGCGCAGGCGATCGAGCGCTTCGTCGCGTGCCTGCTCGCCGTCGTATGCCGGCGTGGCGCCGACCTGGTCGCCGTCGATTTCCAGCACCAGGGCCTGCGGCTGCACCTGCACCACGGCCGATACGCTGCCCAGTTCCTTGATGCGCTTCTGCATCGCGCCGGCTGCCTTGGGATCGGCAAACGAACGCGACAGCAGCAGCTCTTCGCCGTCGGCGGAGAACAGGCGGAAACGGAAACTGCCATCGGCATCGCGGAAGCTGGCGAAGCGCGCGGACTTGCCACCCTTAGCAGCAGTCGCCTTGGTGCCACCGGTGCCCGATGCCACCGCTGCACCCGAACGCAGGCCAATCGCATCACGCAGTTCTGCAATCTTGGGCGCAGCAATCGCACGCGCCTTCTTGGCGCCTTCCTGCAGGATCTCCTCGATCACCGCCGGGCGCGCCATCAAGGCGTTGTAGCTTTCTCGCATCGGCGCAACATCCACTTCCAGGCGCTCGAACAACACCTGCTTGGCCTCGCCCCAACCCAGTCCATCGACCAGTGCCTGGCGGAACGCGGTGGACTCGGCGTCGCTGGCGAAGGCGCGGAAGATGGTGAACAGCGAGGAGCTGTCCGGATCCTTCGCTTCGCCCGGCAGGCGCGAATCGGTGACGATGCGCATGATGGAATCGCGCAGATGCTTCTGCCCACCCGCGAACAGCGGAATGGTGTTGTCGTAACTCTTGGACATCTTGCGGCCATCGAGGCCGGGCAGCGTCGCCACCTGTTCCTCGATCACCACTTCGGGCAACGCGAAGAATTCGCGGCCGTAGATATGGTTGAAACGCTGAGCGATGTCGCGCGCCATTTCGATGTGCTGGATCTGGTCGCGGCCCACCGGCACCTTGTTCGCGTTGAACGCGAGGATGTCGGCCGCCATCAGCACCGGATACATGTACAGGCCGGCGGTGATGCCGGCATCGGCGTCCTCGCCGCTTTCCGTGTTCTTATCCACGGACGCCTTGTAAGCATGCGCGCGATTGAGCAAACCCTTCGCGGTGACGCAGGTGAGGAACCAGGTCAGCTCGGGTATTTCCGGAATATCGGACTGGCGATAAAACGTGACCTTCTGCGGATCCAGGCCCGCGGCCAGCCATGTGGCGGCAATTTCCAGGCGAGAACGCTCGATGCGCGCCGGATCGTCGCTCTTGATCAGCGCGTGGTAGTCGGCCATGAAGTAGAACGCATCCACGTCGTCGCGCCTGCTCGCGGCAACGGCCGGGCGGATCGCGCCGACGTAATTGCCCAGGTGGGGCGTGCCGGTGGTGGTGATGCCGGTGAGTACGCGGGTCTTCATGTGCTGGTTTCTTCGTATTGTTTGGTGTTGGCGATCAGCGGATCAGCGTGGACTTGCCGAACAGCGACTCCACCAGGTCCACGGCCAGGCGCGCGGTCTGGTTCTTCTTGTCGAAGGCGGGATTGAGTTCGACGATGTCCAACGAACTGACGCGGCCACTGTCCGCGATCATCTCCATGCACAGCTGTGCCTCGCGATAATTCGGGCCACCGCGCACGGTGGTGCCCACGCCCGGCGCGATGGTCGGGTCGAGGAAGTCCACGTCGAAGCTCACGTGCAGATGCGTGTTTTCGTCCACACCGGCGAGGGCTTCTTCCATCGTGCGCTTCATGCCCACTTCGTCGATGTGGCGCATGTCGAAGATGCTCACCTGCGACTCGCGCACGAGACGCTTTTCGCCCTCATCCACCGAACGGATGCCGATCTGGCGGAACGCCGCCGGAGAAGTAGCCGGCACATGGCCACCCATCTCGACCAATTCCTTCGGTCCATTGCCGCACAGGCAGGCCACCGGCATGCCGTGGATATTCCCCGACGGAGTGGCATCGGCCGTGTTGAAGTCGGCGTGCGCATCCAGCCACAGCACGCGCAGCGTCTTGCCCGTGTCGCGGCAATGACGCGCGATGGCGCTGATCGAACCGATCGCCAGGCAATGATCGCCACCCAGCATCACCGGCACGCGACCGGCGGTGAGTTCGGCGTAGATCGCCTCATGCACGGCCTGGTTCCAGGCCACCACTTCTGGCAGATGGCGATAGCCGTTCACCGGCGGCTGCCACGGATTGAGCGGTCCCTGCAGGTTGCCGCGATCGACCACTTCCAGCCCGCGCTTGGCCAGCCGGGCGGCGAGGTTTGCTACGCGCAGTGCTTCGGGTCCCATGGACGCGCCGCGATGCCCCGCGCCAATGTCCGTGGGAACGCCGATCAGGGAGAGTGCCTTGTTGACCATGAAAACCTGCAGTGTCAAAGCGGAATACGAGTCGTCCTAGTGTGCCAGAGGCAGACGACGTTGCCGCCATGTGTTCAAACTGCCGTCCAGCAGACGCACATGGGTATAGCCCAACGATGTAAGCGTTTCCTGCGCCCTGGCAGCGCGCTTCCCGGAGACGCAATACACCACGATCTCGCTGTCGCGGGGCACGCCGAGAACGCCGGCGCGGCTGGCCAACTGGTCGACGGGGATATTGAGTGCGCCTGCAATGTGGCCGTCGAGGTATTCGTCGGACCCGCGCACATCGACCAGCACCGGCGCCTGCCCGGCCTGCTGGCGTTGCAGCAGTTGCGAGGCGTTGATTGGCGCATCTGCCCCGATGGCGGTACCCATGCCCGCCAGCATCAGCAGTGCGGCCAGGTGGGCCTTGAGCATGCGGGAAACCCTCGATCTGGTGCCGGCAGCAGGAGTCGAACCCGCGACCTACTGATTACAAATCAGTTGCTCTACCAACTGAGCTATACCGGCGAAGAAGCGAAGTCTAACAGGCCCCCGCGGTGCAACGCCAAAGGCCTCAGAAGCAGCCGGTGCTATGCGAACCCACGCCGCGCACGCGATTGCGCCAGTCGGTGTGGCCGTTGTCGGCGATCACTACGTCCAGCCAGTACTCGGCCACGCTTTCGGTGCGTTCGGTCATCTGGGCCGGGAATCCGGCGGCGACCACTTGTTCGCGACGGCGGCGGGCGTTGGCGGGATCCTTGAACAGCCCCAGCGAAATCGTGTTGGACTGGTCACCGGCGCTGACCACGAAGTATTCGCCGACATTGGCCGCGGCCAGACGGCGGCCCAGCTCCAGCGCCTTGTCGCGGCTGCCACCGCCCGGCAGGTAGACCCACCACCCGGTGGTCTGCGTGGTTTGTTCCTGGCGCTGGCGCATGCGTGCCGCCTGACTGGTCAGCGCGCTGCGCGCGTTGCGCATGTCGGTTTGCGTGGCGAACGGGCCCAGGGCCATGCAGGTATAGGTGTTGGGTCGCGATGGCGGCGGCGGCGCGGGCGCGGGGGGCTGCGCCACCGGCGCGGCATTGGACGTCGGGCCTGCTGCGGTCGCCGCTGTCGCGGCGCCAATGGTCGTTGTCGGCGACGCCGRTGCCGGTGCGCTCGAGGGCGCCGGCGGGCGCTCGCTCAGCAGGTGCAGTTCGGGCACGCCGGCATCGGTGGCGCTGCGGTCGTGCACGTCGTCCTGGCCCAGCAACAGCCACGCGCCTACCGCAATATTGAGTGCGATCAGCAGGACAAAGAGCAGGCGCAGGAACATCGATGATCCGTCAGGCAAGCGG
>NZ_JBFTRY010000175.1:0-7040 GCF_056399745.1 Dyella sp. 01N36 | reverse complement strand
GCTCTCTTGTAGGAGCGCACTTGTGCGCGACCAGCCTACGGAGCGATGCACCCACACGCTGCGGTCGCGCACAAGTGCGCTCCTACAAAAGAGTTCGCGCGCGTGTGGGTGGCCAATTGATGGCTACGGGCGCTTCGTTGTGCGAGCGCACCCTGTGCGCGACAAACCTACGGAGCGGTACACCCAGGCGTGGCTGTCGCGCACAGGGTGCGCTCCCACAGGCAAGCGGCAAAGTGAGGACTCAGTGCGCTACTGCGCGCCTTGCGCCGCAAAATACCTCGCCGGCGGTTGGCCAAAACTCCGCCGGAACATCGCCACGAAGGCGCTCACGCTCGCATAGCCCAAGGCATCCGCTACCGCCGACACCGGTTCGCCGTCGGCCAAGCGTTCCAGGCCGTGGGTCAAACGTGCCAGCTGTCGCCACTGCGCAAAGCTCAACGCCGTTTCGCTGCGGAACAAGCGGCTGAGGCTGCGTGGCGACAGGCCGGCCCAGCCGGCCCACTCATCGAGGCCGCGGTTGTCGTTGGGGTTTTCCAGCAGCGCCACGGCGATGCGCAAGGCGCGGCGGTCCACCGGCATGGGCAGGTGCAAGGGTTCGCGTTGGGCGCGGCAGATTTCTTCCAGCAGCACGGTGGTCAGGCGCTCCTGGCTCTCGTCCAGCTGGGTTTCCCAGATCCAGGAGCTGGCGCGGCGCACCAGCGCGCGCATCAACTCGGTCACACCGATCACGCACGGATCGGCAGGCAGACAGCCGCATTCGGGCGGGGTTACGAACACGCCCCAGCCGGTCATCGGGCCGCTGAGGGTCACCGTGTGTTCCACGCCGGGCGGCATCCAGCCGGCGCGGTGCGGGGGGAGCAGCCAGGAACCCTGGGCCGTGCGCACGTGCACCAGTCCACTTTCCACGCAGTACAGCTGGCCGCGCAGATGGGAGTGCCAGCCGTACTCGCGGGTGCCGTCGTGGTACTCGCTGGCGGCTTCGCCCTCGGTCCAGTAGGCGATCACCGAGGGCCCATCGCGGCGCTCGATGAGCTCGTGGAAGCGGTTCTCGTCGTGCTCGCTGACATGGCCCATGGCTGATTCTCGACAAACTTTGACCAAATAACGCTAACAGTAATCACTCCGTCTGCCCAATCATGCTGGCCCGATCCCCACCGCTGCCGCCGCTCGCGGTGTCGAACGTGCCGACAGTCGCGGTTTGTCGAGCCCCTGCCAAAGCTCCTGCTTGATCCGGAGCTGTCACGCCCGCACGCCGATACACGTCTTGATTCAGCCAGCGCGGCGCCGCCCCGGCGTCCAAGGGAGCCGATCCATGTCGATGATTGCCGTACGCATGCCCACCGCCGAGACCGAGCCGCTCGAGGCGTTCGTGGCCTGTGCCCACCAGATGCTGGACCCCGACCTGCCCGAGGCCAGCCGGCGAGCCCTGGAGCCGAGGCTGGTCGCCCTGCTGCCGACCCTGCGGGCGCTGGGCGTGTTCGAGCTGTTCGAAGTGCGCCACCCGGCCCTGCGGACCTGGCTGGAGGATGAGCTGCGGGAGGGACCCCATTGAGGGCAGCTAGACCTTGTCCGGGCAAAATCTAACCAACACATCTTTGCCTTGACAAATATTATTCCGGCAATAAAATTGYCCTCCCATGACCTCCTCCCAAACCCCTTCCTACCCCCAGGACAGCATCGGCGTACTCGTCGGGCTGGTTCGCGGCGAGATCGTGCGCAAGCTGGAAGCCGAGATGCAGGCTGCGGGTATCGAGCTTCGTTTCACCCAGTTCCTGATCCTCAAGCGCCTGGCCTTGATGGGCCCGATGTCGGCCAGTGAACTGGCCCGCGCGGTGGAACTGGACGGCGGCGCGATGACGCGCCAGCTCGACCAGCTCGAAGGCAAAGGCCTGCTGCGCCGCCTGCCGCATGAACAGGACCGCCGCGCCCTGCGCATCGAGCTGACCCCGGCGGGAGACGACATGTGGCGGCAGATGACGCCATGCAACGAACACGTTCTGGATGCCGCCCAAAAGGCGCTGAACCCGACCGAGCGTGAGCAGTTGCGCGATTACCTGGTGCGCGTGCTGAACGCGCTCCGCGATATGAATTGACCCGCTTCTACTTTTGGAAACCTACGCCATGCGTCTGCAAATCCTTGCGGCAGCCACCGGCCTCTCACTCGCGCTGGCGGGATGCGTCAGCAGCGGCGGCCTGCACCCGGAAGGCACGCTGACCGACGCCTCGTCACTGAAGGCCGATCGCAGCCTGTCCGGCGCCACGCTCTCCCCCGCCGCCTGGCCGGCCAACGACTGGTGGACCGGTCTGGGCGATCCCCAGCTGAGCGCGCTGATCAGCGAAGCGCTGAAGGACAACCCGAGCCTCAGCGTGGCCGACGCGCGCGCCCGCCAGGCGCAGGCGCAGGCCGGTGCGGCCGATGCCGAGCGCGGCCCCAGCGTGACTGCCGGCGCCAACGTCATCGGTCAGCGTCTGCCGCTCACCGCCGCGCCGCCGGAACTGGGCGGCGGCAAGTTCACCTGGTTCAAGGACGCCCGCGCCAGTTTCAGCTGGGACCTGGATCTGTGGGGCGGCAAGCGCGCCGCCTGGGAAGCCGCCGTCGGCCAGCAGCATGCCGCTGAGATCGAACAGCAGGCTGCACGCATCGAGCTTTCCACCAATGTCGCGCGCGCCTATGTGCAGCTGTCCTACGCCTATGCGCAGCAGGATGTGGCGAAGGCCGAGCACGAGCGCGCCACGACCGCGCGCCAGCTGACCCAGCAACGCGTGTCCGCCGGTCTCGACAATCAGCTGCAGCTCAAGCAGAGCGAAACCGAAGTGGCCAACTCGGACCAGCAGCTGGCCGCGGCCAATCGCGCCATTGATGCGGCGCGTTCGTCGTTGGCGGTGCTGTTGGGCAAGGGGCCGGATCGCGGCCTCGATATCGGTCGTCCGCAGGCACTCAATCCTGCAGCGCTCGCTGTGCCGGCCGATGTGCCGACCGAACTGATCGGCCACCGCGCCGATCTCGTCTCCGCGCGCTGGCGCGTGGAATCGGCGGGCAAGGAGATCAAGGTCGCCAAGACCCAGTTCATGCCCAACGTCAGCCTCAGCGCGATGGCCGGCGTGGCGGCGTTCGGCAGCATCAATCCGCTGCAGTTGCCGGCGCGCTTCTACACGTTTGGTCCTTCGCTGAGCCTGCCGATTTTTGACGGTGGCCGTCTGCGTTCCAATCTGTCCGCCAAGGATGCGCAGTACGACGAAGCCGTGGCCCAGTACAACCAGACGCTGGTGCGCGCGGTGAACGAAGTGGCCGACGGCTACGACGCCGTGCAGTCCGCGCAGGAACAGGTCGCCGCCCAGCAGCGCGCGGTGGATGCCGGCACGCAGGCCTGGCAGCTCGCCGAGCAGCGCTTCAAGGCAGGCGTGGGCAGCTATCTCGAAGCGTTGATCGTGCGACAGCAGTTGCTGGTTGCGCAGCAGCGCCTCGCCGCCCTGCAGTCGCAGCAGGTCGACCTCTCCGTGCAGCTTATCCAGGCCCTCGGCGGCGGTTTCCGTCCGCAGGCGGGCCAGGCCGATGTGGCCGTCCAATCTTCCTCTGAACATTCGCTCTAAAGGCTATCCCCATGTCTAGCCAGAATCCGCTTGCGGCCGAGACCGCAGCCGCCCAACCCCCCAAGAGCCGTCGCGGTTTCCTGTTGAAGGGACTCGTCGCCGTGCTGGTGCTTGCCGCTGTCGGCTGGGGCGTGTGGTACTTCGTCGAAGGCCGTTGGTTTGAAGACACCGACGATGCCTACGTCAACGGCAACCTCGTGCAGATCACCCCGCAGGTGACCGGCACGGTCATCACCATCGGCGCCGACGACGGCGACCTGGTGCATGCCGGCGACGTGCTGGTGAAGCTCGATCCGGCCGATGCCGATGTCGCGCTGGAGCAGGCTCGCGCCAATCTTGCCGGCACCGTTCGCAAGGTGCGCGGCCTCTACAGCAACGTGAGCGGTGCCCAGTCCGAAGTGGCCGTGCGCAAGGTCGCGGTGGACAAGGCGCTGCAGGACTACAACCGTCGCCGCGATCTCGCCAAGTCCGGTGCCATCTCGGCCGAAGAGCTGTCGCACGCAATGGATGCGCTGACCACCGCGCAGAGCGCCCTGACCACCGCGCAACAGCAATTGCAGACCAACAAGGTGCTGGTGGATGACACCGTCGTCGCATCGCATCCGGACGTCCAGACGGCCGCTGCCAAAGTGCGCGCGGCTTATCTCGATGACGTGCGTACCTCGCTGCTTGCGCCGGTCGACGGCTACGTGGCCAAGCGCTCCGTGCAGCTCGGCCAGCGCCTGGCGCCGGGCACGCCGCTGATGGCGGTGGTGCCGCTGCACGGCGTGTGGATCGATGCCAACTTCAAGGAAACGCAGCTGGGCAATATGCGTATCGGCCAGCCGGTGGATATCCGGGCCGACGTGTATGGCGGCTCGGTCACCTACAAGGGCAAGGTCGAGAGCCTGGGCGTGGGCACCGGCAGTGCGTTCTCGCTGCTGCCGGCGCAGAACGCTACCGGCAACTGGATCAAGATCGTGCAGCGCGTACCGGTGCGCGTGTTCTTCACCGATCCCAAGCAGCTGGAAGAGCATCCGCTGCGCATCGGCCTGTCGACCAAGGTGTCGGTGAACCTGCACGACACCAGCGGCCCGCTGCTCGCCAAGCAGGCGCCGACGCAGCCGGCCTTCACCACCGATGTGTACAAGCAACAGCTGGCCAAGGCCGACGGCATGATCGCGGACATCATCCACGCGAACATGGCGGGTGAAGGTCAGAAGCAGTAAGTCGGTAGACATGGAGGCATAACGAGCCTCCATGTCCGCCTCTGTAGTGAAGCTCGTCATTCCGGCGCAGGCCGGAATCCAGTGACGTCAGTGCCGACATGTGCGGATATCTTCACGCCGTGTCGCAATTGGATTCCGGCCTGCGCCGGAATGACGGGCAAGAAAGCCGCGTGCGCCGTCGCAGTCGTGGATGGCGCGCCAACCCTTCATACCGCAGGTTATCCGTGCGATGAGCCAAAATTTCCAGCCGCGCAATCTTGCGTTGACGACCGTCGGTCTCTCGTTGGCCACCTTCATGCAGGTGCTCGACACGACGATCGCGAACGTGTCCTTGCCGACGATTGCCGGCAACCTCGGCGTAAGCGTCAACCAGAGCACCTGGGTGATCACCTCGTTCGCGGTGAGCACGGCTATTGCGTTGCCGTTGACCGGCTTTCTCACGCGCCGCTTCGGCGAGGTGAAGCTGTTCATCTGGTCGACGATGCTGTTTTCGCTCGCCTCTTTCCTGTGCGGCACTGCGCAGAGCATGCCGATGCTGATCCTGTTCCGCGCCATCCAGGGTGCGGTGGCCGGACCGATGTACCCGATCACGCAGAGTCTGCTGATCTCCATTTATCCACCAGCGAAACGAGGCATGGCGCTCGCGCTGCTGGCGATGGTGACGGTGGTCGCGCCTATTGCGGGTCCGATCCTCGGTGGCTGGATCACGGACAATTATTCGTGGCCGTGGATCTTCTTCATCAACGTGCCCATCGGCATCTTCGCCAGCATGGTGGTCGCCAACCAGATGAAGGGGCGCGTGGATGTCACCACGCGGCCCAAGATCGACTACGTGGGCCTGATCACGCTGATCATCGGCGTGGGTGCGCTGCAGATCGTGCTGGACAAGGGCAACGACGAGGACTGGTTCAACTCGACTTTCATCATCGTCACGGCGATCGTGTCGGCGATTGCGATTGCCGTCTTCCTGATCTGGGAACTCACCGACGACGAACCGATCGTCAACTTGAAGCTGCTGCGGCACCACAACTTCCGCACGGGCACGATCGCGCTGGTCCTGGCGTATGCGGCATTCTTCGCGATCGGCCTGCTGATACCACAGTGGCTTCAGCGCACGGTGGGCTACACGTCCACCTGGGCTGGCTTTGCCGCTGCACCGCTGGGCATCCTGCCAGTGATGTTGACCTTCATCGTCGGCAAGTATGCGTCGCGTACCGATATGCGCCTGTTGGCTTCGTGCGCGTTCCTGATCATGGGCGCCACCTGCTTCATGCGCTCCAATTTCTTCCTGCAGATCGACTTCATGCACGTCGCCGGCGTGCAGTTGTTCCAGGGTCTGGGCGTGGCGCTGTTCTTCATGCCGGTCACCACCATCCTGCTATCGGACCTGCGGCCGAACGAGATTGCCGCGGGCGGTGGCCTGGCCACCTTCCTGCGTACGCTGGGCGCCAGCTTTTCGGCTTCGCTGACGACCTTCCTTTGGGATCACCGCGCAATCGTGCATCACGCGCATCTCACCGAACACTTCACGCCGTACGACAACTCGGCGCAGGCGACGCTCAAAGCCGTGGGTGTGACGGGGCAGGCCAGCAATGGGTTGCTGGAGCAGTTGATCAATCAGCAGGCGTATCAGATTTCGTTCAATGAGGTGTTCCACATGCTGGGGTGGGTGTTTATCTGCCTGATTGGCGTGGTGTGGATGGCGCGGCCGCCGTTTGGGGCTAAGGCGGGGCCTGGGGCGGATCATTGATCGCTGGGTGTGTGGATTGGGTATGACGGAAGAGGTCGCAGTGATGCGGCCTCTTTTTTGATTTTGATTGTCATCTCGGCGCTGGCCGCGCTTTTCAACGGCCGAGTGGCTGGTCATCCAGAGCCTCGGTTTCTGGTTGTCGCGTTGCGGCCAGAGTGCCGCCTACGCGGCGGGCGTTTCGATCGGCTGCCGCCGCTCGAGTCACTTTTCTTTTGCTGGCCCAAAAGAAAAGTAACCCAAAGAAAATGGCCTGATAACGCCCGCAGCATCGTGTTGGGATAAGCCCGAACGCTCGAGGTGCGCTGTTGTGGGACAACCTCCGAGGGTACACAGCGGTTACTTCAAAGCGCTGCGCAACGCGCCCGAATCCCTGAGGACTTAAAGCCGGGCCTCGCTGCGCGTCGGCTGTGGGTCACAGGTGGCGCACTAGGTGCCGCGCCTGGCGCTTGGCTTGTCTGTGGGAGCGCACCCTGTGCGCGACAGCCACGCTG
>NZ_JBFTRY010000174.1:0-7106 GCF_056399745.1 Dyella sp. 01N36 | reverse complement strand
CGGGCGGTTGTTCCACCACGGCCCGGCCGAGCAGCGCTGCCGCGTCGGCGTGATCGCCGATGCGCTCGACCAGCGCATGCAGCAGCGGGCTGTCGAGCGGCGCGATCAACGCACGCAGCAAAGGTGCAGCGGCCAGGCCATCGCGCAGGGTGGACAGATCGCGCGGACGCGCCGAACGCAGCGCCACACGCGCCAGGATGCGTTCCAGGTCGCCGATGCCGCGCAACTGCTCGCGCAAGGGCTCGTGCTGGCGTTGATCGATCAGGCTGCCGATGGCCTGATGGCGTGCGCGCAACAGCTCGCGCGAACGCAGCGGGCGATTGAGCCAGCGGCGCATCAGGCGCGCGCCCATCGGGGTGACAGTTTCGTCGAGTACACCGAGCAAGGTGTGCTCGGTGCGCCCGCTGGGATGCGTATCCAGTTCCAGATTGCGGCGCGTGGCGGCGTCCAGCGCAATGGTGTCGCTGGCACGTTCCACCGACATGCCGGAGAGATGCGGCAGCGCGCTCTTCTGCGTTTCTTCCACATAGCCGAGCAGGCAGCCTGCGGCGGCAATCGCGAGCGGGAGCCGATCGACGCCGAAGCCGCCGAGATCGCGTGTGCCGAAGAAGCGGTTGAGTTCGCGCCTGGCGGCATCGCCGTCGAAGTGCCACGGCGGACGCTTGCGCAGGCCGGGCAGGGTGCTGACCAGTTTCGGCCACGCCACGTCCTCTCCGACCAGGGTTTCCGCCGGCTGCAGGCGCGCCAGTTCGGAAGCGAGCGCTTCGGCGCTGGGTACTTCGCTGAGCAGGAAACGGCCGCTGGCCAGATCCACCCAGGCCAGGCCATAGGCGCCGTGCGCGCCGGCGGCGATGGACATCAGCAGGTTGTCGCGGCGTTCTTCCAGCAGCGCGGCATCTGTCACCGTACCCGGCGTGACGATGCGCACCACCTTGCGTTCCACCGGACCCTTGGAGGTGGCCGGGTCGCCGATCTGCTCGCAGATCGCCACCGACTCGCCCAGCCGCACCAGGCGCGCCAGGTAATTCTCGGCCGCGTGGTAAGGCACACCAGCCATGGGGATCGGCTGGCCGCCGGACTGGCCGCGCTGGGTCAGCGTGATGTCCAGCAGCCGCGCGGCTTTGCGCGCGTCGTCATAGAACAGCTCGTAGAAATCGCCCATGCGAAAGAACAGCAGCACATCCGGGTGCGCCGCCTTGGCGCCCAGGTATTGGCGCATGAAGGGAGTGTGGCTTTCGAAATCCTGGGCGACCATAACGTGCTGTTCTGTCGGGCCTTAAGGTGAAACCGGCCGTGGAGGGAGGGCGCTGCGCGCCATATGAAAAATGCCCGCCAAGATAACCGAATTGGCCCGGCAAGTATCCCGCGAGACGCAGCGCGACTCCTGGGCTTGGCCGGCCGCCGACGCTTGCCGCGGGCGTCCTTGTGATGTGCGGAATCGGCTGTGTAGGATCGACCGCCATGCATAGACGCCCACGATCCGCGACTTCACTGGTGACAGCGCTGCTGGTCGCGCTGTCTGCGTCCACCGCGTTTGCCACCGACAAGCAGGCCAAGCCGTCGCCTGCCGATGCGCTGACGCTCTACGCCGGCGCCACCGTCATCGATGGCACGGGAGCGGCGCCACGTGCCGATCAGGACATCCTGGTGCGCGGCGAACGCATCCTGGCGGTGGGGCCGCACGGGTCGCTGGCGGAGGCGAAGGGCGCTACGGTGAAAACCGTCGACCTGCACGGCCGCTACGTGATCCCCGGCCTGATCGACAGCCACGTGCATATGGCCACGCCGCCCGATGCCAAGCGTGCACAGGCCATCCTGCGGCGCAATCTCTACGCCGGCGTCACCGCTGTGCGCGACATGGCAGACGATCTGCGCTCGGTCGGCGAGCTGGCCCGTCAGGCGCGTGCCGGCGAGATTCCCTCGCCCGACATCTACTACGCCGCCGTGATGGCCGGCCCGGAGTTCTTTGCCGATCCACGCGTGGCCGCCGCCAGCTACGGCGTCAAGCCGGGCACGAGCCCATGGATGCAGGCCATCGACGAGAAGACCGATCTGCGCGAAGCGGTGACGCTGGCGCGCGGTACATCGGCGACCGCCCTCAAGGTCTATGCCGACCTGCCGCCCGACCTGGTGAAGGCAATCACGGCTGAGGCGCATCGCCAGCACATGATGGTGTGGGCGCACAGCGCCGTGTTTCCCACGAGGCCGGTGGATGTGATCGACGCTGGTGTGGACGTGGTCAGCCACGCCTGCTACCAGGCATATCAACTCGAACCGGTGATGCTCAAGGCCTATGAGGATCACACGCCGTTCCACGAAAACCTGCTGGCCAAGGACGGCGACGATCCGGTGATGGCCGGTCTTTACCAGGACATGCTCAAGCACGGCACCATCCTCGACGCCACCGGCAGCCTGTTCGTGCGCTACGACGCCGAACGCAAGACGCATCCCGAGCGCAAGCCACTTCGCTGCACCGGACCGACCACCATCCGATTGGTCCGCCAGGCGTGGCAGGCGGGCGTGCCGATCTCGACCGGCACAGACAGCGACCCGGGTTTCAAAGACGTTTGGCCGTCCGTTTACGAGGAGATCTTTTTCCTCACCCACGACGTGGGCATGCCGCCGCTGCAGGCCATTCGTTCCGCGACGCTGATCGGCGCCGAAGCGGCCGGGCAGGCAAACGACATGGGTTCGATCGAGGCAGGCAAGCTGGCGAACTTCGCCGTGTTGTCAGCCGATCCGCTGAAGGACATCGGCAACCTGCGCAGCATCCGCATGACGGTAAAACGCGGCCATGTGTATCCGCGTGCCGACTATCGACCAGTGACCAAGGAAGAAATGGGCAATGACGACGATTGATCGGCGAACCTTCCTGACCGGCCTGAGCTGGGCTGCCGCCGCTTCCATGCTGCCGTGGGATGCGCGCGGCGCAGAGGCACCGCGTGCAACCGCGGCCGATGGCGGCATCATCATCAACGCGCTGGGTGGCCTGGGAGATCCCAATCGCGCGTCCGACGCATTGGTGCCCGAGCTCACCCCGCGCGTGCTGGCCGAAGCGCATGCATCAGGGCTGACGGCGGTCAACATCACCTTGGGTTATGTCTCGGGCCCCGACGATCCATTCGAGGCCAGCGTGCGCGATATCGCCGCCACCGATGCTCTGGTGCGCAAGCACGAGCGCGACGTGCTGAAGATACTCACTGCCGCCGACATTCGCCGCGCCAAGGCCGAGCACAAGATCGGCCTGATTTACGGCTTCCAGAACGGCGCCATGATGGGCAAGGACGCCACACGCGTCGACATCTTTTCGGACCTTGGCGTGCGCGTGTTCCAGCTCACCTATAACCCGGCCAACCAGCTGGGTGATGGCTCGATGGCGAAGGAAAACCGTGGACTGACGCCCTTCGGTCGCGAGGTAGTGGCGCGGCTCAATGCGTGTCATGTGATGGTCGATCTGTCGCACAGCGGCGAGCAGACCTGCCTCGAGGCCGCCCGCGTATCCACCGCGCCGATCTCGATCAATCACACCGGTTGCCGCGCGGTGACCGACCTGCCGCGCAACAAGACCGACGCTGAACTGAAACTGGTGGCGGAGCGGGGCGGCTTCATCGGCATCTATTTCATGCCCTTCGTCAACGCCTCGGGACACGCGCATGCCGAGGACGTGGTCGCCCATATCGACCACGCGGTGAACATCTGCGGCGAAGATCATGTGGGCATCGGCACCGACGGCTCGGTGACCCAGATCGATGATCTGCATGCCTATCAGGCGACGCTGGCCAAGGAGATCGCGCAGCGTCAGGCGGCCGGCATCAGCGCGGCGGGCGAGCGGCCGGATACTTATCCCTTCGTGGTCGACCTGCGCGGGCCGCAACAGTTCCACAAACTGGCGCAGCTGCTTGCCCAGAAGGGCTATTCGACGGGGCGCATCGAGAAGATCCTGGGCCTGAATTTCCTGCGCTACGCCGAGTTGGTCTGGGGCAGCTGAGCGCCTCCATCCTCCCGGACGGGCCAGCCCATCGATCCTTGGACTCTTGGCGCGGTGCCCCCATCGCGGTAGAAGAGTCCACTTCCGCCTGTCCCCCCGGAATCCCCATGAGCTTGTCTGTTCCCACTGATGCCGATCTCTATGCCCTGGCCGAACAGGTGGCCGCTGCGGCCCTCCAGCGGCGTCTGATGCTGGTCACCGCCGAGTCCTGCACCGGCGGCTGGGTCGCCAAGGCGCTCACCGACCTGTCGGGCAGCTCTGCCTGGTTCGACGCGGGTGTAGTCACCTATAGCTATGGGGCGAAGGAGGCCTTGCTCGGCGTCAATCCGCGCACGCTGGAGCGCACTGGCGCGGTCAGCGAGGAAACCGCGCTGGAAATGGTCTCGGGCGCGCTGGCCCGATTTGGCGCCGGCATGGCCGTAGCCGTCACCGGCATTGCCGGACCTACCGGCGGAACGCCGGAGAAACCCGTCGGCACCGTCTGGATCAGCTGGAAACGGCGCGGCGGCTACGCCCACGCCAGCCTCTTCCAGTTCGCCGGCGACCGCGAAGCGGTGCGCCGTCAGACCGTGGCCGCGGCGCTCAATGGCGTCATCAAGGCGCTGACGGACTGAGTCGAAAGCCGGCCACTGGGTCGCTTGACCGGTGTGGGATACTCGTCAGTCACAGATCGCAGCCCGTGAGACAAACCGCGGGCATCATGTCTTCATTCACTGCCACTCCGGGATTCAAGACGATGGATGACAACAAGCGCAAGGCGCTCACTTCCGCCCTCGGCCAGATCGAGAAGCAATTTGGCAAGGGCGCCGTCATGCGCCTGGGCGATCGCGTCGACGACGCCATCGACACCGTGTCCACCGGCTCGCTGGGCCTGGAYATCGCGCTGGGCRTYGGYGGCCTGCCGCGCGGCCGCGTSGTSGARATCTACGGTCCGGARTCCTCGGGCAAGACCACSCTGACSCTGCAGGTCATCGCCAACTGCCAGAAGAACGGCGGCACCGCGGCGTTCGTGGACGCCGAGCACGCGCTCGATCCCACCTACGCCGCCAAGCTGGGCGTCAACGTGGAGGACCTGCTGGTCTCCCAGCCCGACACCGGCGAACAGGCGCTGGAAATCGCCGACATGCTGGTGCGCTCCGGCGCGGTGGACGTGGTGGTGGTCGACTCGGTTGCCGCGCTCACGCCCAAGGCYGAAATCGAAGGCGARATGGGCGACTCGCWSGYYGGCCTGCASGCCCGCCTGATGAGCCAGGCGCTGCGCAAGCTCACCGCCAACATCAAGAAGTCCAACTGCCTGGTGATCTTCATCAACCAGATCCGCATGAAGATCGGCGTGATGTTCGGCAGCCCGGAAACCACCACCGGCGGCAAYGCGYTGAAGTTCTACGCCTCGGTGCGCCTGGATATCCGCCGCATCGGCGCGGTGAAGAAGGGCGAAGAGGTGATCGGCTCGGAAACCCGCGTCAAGGTGGTCAAGAACAAGGTGGCGCCGCCGTTCCGACAGGCTGAATTCGAAATCCTTTATGGCGAGGGCACCTCGCGCGAAGGCGAAATCATCGAGCTGGGTGTGGCGCAGAACCTGATCGACAAGTCCGGCGCCTGGTACAGCTACAAGGGCGASMRSATCGGCCAGGGCAAGGAGAACGTGCGCCAGTTCCTGCGCGACAATCCGGCCATCGCCAATGAAGTCGATGCCGAACTGCGCAAGCGTCTGCTGGTGTCGAACGGCACTTCGCCGCTGCCGGCGGTGGAAACCGAGGAAGCCTGATCGGACATCAGGCACCCGCTGGGCCGCAACCATGCGCGCTCTAGCGGGTACCCGTTCCAGATCAGCCGGAAGGGCGGCGCGCGTCGCCCTTCTGATGGCAAGACCATAGGTCACGCATGCCGCGAGAACCCGGTGACAAACCCAAAACCTCAGCCTATGACCGGGCGTTGGGGTTGCTTGCGCGCCGTGAGCATTCCCGGCGTGAGCTGAAGCTCAAGCTGCGGCAGAAGGGCTACGAGGGCGACGAAGCCGGCGAGGCCATCGACCGGCTGGGCGAGCAGCACTACCAGGACGACGAACGATTCGCCGGGTCGCTGGTGCGCAGCAGAGCGTCCCAGGGTTACGGACCCATGCGCGTGCGTGCCGAACTCAAGAGTCACGGTTTGTCCGACGCCCGCATCCGGGCCGTTCTGGACGAAGCAGGCGTGGATTGGGACGCCAACGCCCTGAACGTGCTGCGGCGGCGTTTTGGCGGCAAATCGCCGCCGGATCACGCAGAAAAGGCACGTCGGGCGCAATTCCTCTTGCGCCGGGGCTTTCCCGCCGCCACAGTACGGAGTGTTACCCACGCCGACGTGGACGACGCAGCCGACGACGCCTGACCTCCCCACTGCTGGGACGGGAGAGTGTCGCTTCGGCGGTGCTTCCCGGCGTGACCCATCCGCCAGGTCCTCCCCAGCCGCATGAAAACCGCCGAAATCCGCTCGACCTTCCTCGACTATTTCCGTTCGAAAGGGCACACCATCGTGCCGTCCAGCTCGCTGGTGCCGGCCAGCGATCCGACGCTGCTGTTCACCAACTCGGGCATGGTGCAGTTCAAGAACGTGTTCCTGGGCAGCGAAAAGCTGCCGTACGTGCGCGCCGCCGATGTGCAGCGCTGCCTGCGTGCGGGCGGCAAGCACAACGACCTCGATTCGGTGGGCTATACCGCGCGTCACCACACCTTCTTCGAAATGCTGGGCAACTGGTCGTTCGGCGACTATTTCAAGCGCGATGCCATTGCCTATGCGTGGGAGCTGCTGACCGACGTCCTCAAGCTGTCCAAGGACAAGCTGTGGGTCACCGTCTATCACACCGATGACGAAGCCTTCGACATCTGGAACAAGGAAGTGGGCGTGCCGGCCGAGCGCATCGTGCGCATCGGCGACAACAAAGGCGCGCCTTACGCTTCGGACAATTTCTGGCAGATGGCCGACACCGGTCCCTGCGGTCCGTGCACGGAAATCTTCTACGACCACGGCGAAGACATCGCCGGTGGCCCGCCGGGCTCGCCCGATGAAGACGGCGATCGCTACATCGAGATCTGGAACCTGGTGTTCATGCAGTTCGACCGCGCGCCCGACGGCACGC
>NZ_JBFTRY010000173.1:0-7156 GCF_056399745.1 Dyella sp. 01N36 | reverse complement strand
ATGTAGGCCTGCGTGGCGAGGATGCCGTAAGCCTGGCCCATCTGCTGACGCAGCGTGCTGCGCTGTTCGGCGGAGATCTTGCTCAGGTCGCCGTCCTGGATCTTGTCCACGCCCACCAGCGCATAGCTGCCATCGTGCAGCGCGACGCGGGCGAACTGCGCCTTGCCGGCGGCCGGATGCGGCAGCAGGAAGGCCTGCTCCAGCACTTCCGGAGCCACGCCCTGCTGCATGCGGATCGCCTCCGGTACTGTCTGTACGGTCGCACCGGCCGATGCCGCGACTGCCTGCATGTCTTCGCCCTTCTGCACGCGGGCCAGCAAGGCGTCGGCGCGCTTCTGCTCTTCAGCAGCCGTACGCTCGTCGAGGATCTTCTGGCGCACCTGGTCACGCACGTCGGCCAGCGGGCGGGCTGCGGCCGGCAGGTGCTTGTCCACGCGCACCACCACGGCGTGATCCGAGCCCAGATCGATCAGGCTCGAATTGTTGCCCTGGAGCAGCACGTCATCGGAGAACGCGGCCTGGACCAGCTTGGGATCGGCCGTGATGCCCTGGCCGCCCTTGCGGGAGAACAGCTCGGTGGTCTTCACCGGCATGTTCAGCGCCTGCGCGGCGGGGTCCAGCGTCGAGGGGTTCTGGTACGTCTGGTCGGTGAGCTTGCCGGCCAGTTCGTTGTACTGGCGGTCGCGCTCGGTGCTCAGGTAATCCTTGGCGATCTGATCGCGCACTTCGGCGAACGGCTTGGCATCGCCGCTGCGCACATCGCGCAGCCACAGCACGTGGTAACCCTCGTCGGACAACACCGGCTTGGAGATCTGGCCCTTTTGCAAGGCGAACAGCGCGGAGTCGAACGAGGCGTTGGTCACGCCCTTCTCCAGCCAGCCCAGGTCGCCGCCCGAGCGCTTGGAACCCAGGTCGTCGGAGTCCTGTTCGGCCAGCTTGGCGAAGKTGTCCGTGGTCGCTTCGGCGGCAATCTTTTCCGCCTTGGCCAACGCGGCCTTCTGCTGATCCGGCGTGGCGTTCTTGGGCACGTTCACCAGGATGTGCGAGACCAGGCGCTGCTCGGGCTGCACGAAGCGCTGCTTCTGATCTTCGTAACGCTTCTTGAGCTCGTCTTCGCTGGGCTGGGCATCGATCTTCAGATCGGCGCCATTGACCTCGATGTACTTCAGCGAGACCTGCTCCGGACTCATGAAGTCGGCCTGGTGCTCTTTGTAATAGGCATCGAGCTGGGCGCCAGTCACTTCCGTGTCGGTCAGCGTGGGACGCGGCAGCGCGAACCAGCGCAGGTCGCGACGCTGGTACAGCAGGCCCAGGTAACGGTCCATGTCGGCGTCGGTGACGATGGTGCTGGCGATGATGGCGCGCGGCAAGATGCCCGGCTCAAGCGATGCGCGCTGGCTGTTCTCGAACATCGCCGGCGTCATGTTCTGCGCAGCGAGAATGGCGCGATAGGTCGCCGGATCAAACTGGCCGTTGACCAGGAAAGCCTGCTGGCTGGAAATGCGGTCACGCAGCTCGACGGCAGAAACCCGCAGGCCGAGTGCGTCGTTGGTCTGGCGCAGCAGCTGTTCGTTGATCAGCTGATCGAGGATCAGGCGTTTGGTTTCGGGCTTTTCGAACTCGGCCGCATCGAACTGGTCGCCCGCGCGAGCCATGGCGTCCCGGCGCGCTTCGTTGACGCGGTCCTGGTAATCGCGCTGGCTGATTTCGTGCTTTCCGACCATCGCGACATACGTGTCGTTCCGCGATGAGAAATACGATTCGATGCCGAAGAACGAGATGGCGAAAACGCAAATACCCAGAATGACGATGGACGGCCATCCGTGAAGCTTGGTACGCAATGCCTGCAGCATGGAGATGTTCCCGGGCTCTCGTTGTTCGGCGCACAAAGTGCGGGGTACGCAAATGGCAAGGGCGCCACACGGGCGCCCTTGCGAACTGTGGCGGAGCGGACGGGACTCGAACCCGCGACCTCCGGCGTGACAGGMCAGCATTCTAACCGACTGAACTACCGCTCCACTTATTACTGGTGGGTGCTGTAGGGATCGAACCTACGACCCTCGCCTTGTAAGGGCGACGCTCTACCGCTGAGCTAAGCACCCGAAACTAAGCAAGTAGCCGCTTAGTTTAGGGCATCCTTGAGGGTCTTGCCAGCCTTGAATGCCGGAACCTTCGAGGCCTTGATCTTGATCGTCTCATTGGTGCGCGGGTTGCGACCGGTACGGGCAGCGCGCTTGCGCACGGTGAAGGTACCAAAGCCGACCACCGACACATCGTCACCCTTCTTCAGCGCCTTCTGCACGGTCTCGAAGAACGCTTCGAGAGCACGGCCGGCGTCAGCCTTGGTGAGTTCGGCCTTCTCGGCAATGGCATTGATCAGATCGGTTTTATTCATTGAGACACTCCCTTAAACGGTTATGCAGCCCGCATGGTCATTCTGGGACCAGGCGACGTCACCTCATGGCAGACACCGGGACATCACCAAGCAATCCCGCATCACTGCGCACCATGCTTGGCGTCAGGCTGCGGTGTCGCCTTTATACCAGTGGCCCCAAGGGTCCGCAATGACAAGCAATACCAAGGGTTCGCGCGGTTCAGCATGGTCCGCGAACGCTTGCAAAGTGTGTGCTGAAACGCTAAGCGACAGCGGCACAGCGGGCTGTGATCCAGGCACAAAAACGGGCGGTTTCCCGCCCGTCTTTGGTGATGCTTGTCACGGATCAATGAGGCCGCGTGTAAGCCTCCTGGTCCTGCGCCTCCTCGTGCGGCGTGTCCACCTTCGGCTTGTCACCGTCGGTGGCCTGACGCGGATGCAGAGGGCGCTCCAGCGCGATGTCCAGCACCTCGTCGATCCAGCGCACCGGATGGATGTCCAGCGAGGACGTGATGTTGTCCGGAATGTCGGCAAGATCTTTCTTGTTTTCTTCCGGAATGATCACGGTGGTGATGCCGCCGCGATGCGCCGCCAGCAGCTTCTCCTTGAGGCCACCGATCGGCAGCACGCGGCCGCGCAGGGTGATCTCGCCGGTCATCGCGACTTCGGAACGCACCGGCACCTTGGTCAATACCGAGACCAGCGCCGTGCACATGGCAATGCCAGCACTCGGGCCGTCCTTCGGCGTCGCACCCTCGGGCACATGGATATGGATGTCGTATTTCTCGTGGAAATCCGGCTCGATACCCAGGCGATCGGCGCGCGCGCGCACCACCGACAAGGCCGCCTGGATCGACTCTTTCATGACGTCGCCCAGCTGGCCCGTATGCACCAGACGGCCTTTGCCCGGCATCACCGAGGCCTCGATGCTGAGCAGGTCGCCGCCCACCTGGGTCCAGGCCAGACCGGTGACCAGGCCCACTTCGTTCTGCAATTCCTTGCGGCCGAAGTCGAAGCGACGCACACCCAGATACTGCTCGAGATTGGCCGACGTGACCGCGACCCGACCCGGCGCCTTGGCCTTGGTTTTGGCCGTCTTTACGGCCGCAACCGGCTTCACCGCGGCGCCCTTGGCGGCGGACTTCTTGAGCTGACCCAGCGTCAGCTCCTTCACCACCTTGCGGCAGATCTTGGAGATCTCGCGCTCGAGGTTGCGCACGCCCGATTCGCGCGTGTAGTAACGCACGATGTCGCGCACCGCTTCCTCGTCGATGCTCAACTCTTCGGCCTTCAGGCCGTTGGCCTTGAGCTGCTTGGGCAGCAGGTATTTCTGCGCGATGCCGAGCTTCTCATCCTCGGTGTACCCCGGGATGCGGATGACTTCCATGCGGTCCAGCAGCGGGCCGGGGATGTTGAGCGAGTTGGCCGTGGCGATCCACATCACCTCGGACAGGTCCAGATCGACCTCGAGGTAATGGTCGTTGAAGGCGTGGTTCTGCTCGGGATCGAGCACTTCCAGCAGCGCCGAGGACGGATCGCCGCGGAAGTCCATCGACATCTTGTCGATTTCGTCGAGCACGAACAGCGGGTTCTTCGAACTCACCTTGTTCAAATTTTGCACAATGCGGCCCGGCATCGAGCCGATGTASGTGCGRCGGTGGCCGCGGATCTCGGCCTCGTCGCGCACGCCRCCCAGGCTCATGCGGACAAATTTGCGATTGGTCGCCTTGGCGATCGACTGACCCARCGAGGTCTTGCCCACGCCCGGCGGACCGACCAGGCACAGGATCGGGCCCTTCATCGCGTTCACGCGCTGCTGCACGGCGAGGTACTCGAGGATGCGCTCCTTGACCTTCTCCAGGCCAAAGTGGTCGGCATCGAGCACTTCCTGCGCCAGCTGCAGATCCTTGCGGACCTTGCTGCGCTTTTTCCACGGCACGCCCACCAGCCAGTCGAKGTAGTTGCGCACSACRGTGGCTTCGGCCGACATCGGCGACATCTGGCGCAGCTTACCGAACTCCGCGCGCGCCTTGGCGAGCACCGGCTTGGGCATGCCGGCGGCTTCGATCTTCTTTTGCAGCTCTTCGATTTCGTTCGGGCCTTCCTCGCTCTCGCCGAGCTCCTTCTGGATGGCCTTCATTTGTTCGTTGAGGTAGTACTCGCGCTGGCTCTTTTCCATCTGCGACTTGACGCGGCCGCGGATGCGCTTTTCCACCTGCTGCAAGTCCATTTCGCCGTCGACCAGGCCGATCAGCAATTCAAGGCGCTGCCCCACGTCGGAGGTTTCCAGCACCTTCTGCTTGTCGGCCATGCGCACGGACAAGTGCGCCGCGATCGAGTCGGCGACGCGCGAGGGATCATCGATGCCCGACAGCGTCGCCAGCACTTCCGGCGGCAGCTTGCGGCTCTGCTTGACCAGCTGTTCGAACAGCGAGATCAGCGTGCGCGATACCACGTCGAGCTCGCGTTCCTTGGAGCTGTACACCGGCTCGATCACGCGCGACGTAGCGGTGAGCATGCCGCCGTCTTCGTTGTAGTTTTCGATCTCGACGCGCGACTGGCCCTCGACCAGCACCTTCACGGTGCCATCGGGGAGCTTGAGCAATTGCAGCACGCCGGCAAGTGTGCCGATCTGGTGCAGGTCGCTGATCTTGGGATCGTCGATGTCCGGGCTTTTTTGCGCCACCAGCAGGATCTGACGCTCGCCCTCCATCGCGCGCTCCAACGCACGCATGGATTTGTCACGTCCGACGAACAGCGGGATGACCATATGGGGATAAACCACCACGTCACGCAGCGGCAACACTGGAAGTGCATCCAGGGTGGCGCCGGTGGCTTGGGGGTTGGGGGCGGTCTTTGCCATCGAAGAGAATCTCTCGTGATGTGTCGTCTTTGCACCGACACTGCGCCGGGTGCATCTGTACGTCAAGTGGTGCCTTAGGGTCACTCACACAAGTGCATGAGCGGCGGCACAAACAAAATGGCCCCGGCAAATCTGCCGAGGCCATGGGATCACTCAAGCGCGTGAACTGCTCAGGCGGCGTCGCCACCCTCACCCGCTGCACGCGGCTGCTTGAGGTTGCCGCGATAGATCAGATACGGCTCGGCCTGGCCTTCGATCACGGCATCGTCCACGACCACTTTGCTGACGTGCTCCAGCGACGGCAGCTCGTACATGGTGTCCAGCAAGACCGACTCGAGAATGGTGCGCAGACCGCGTGCACCGGTCTTGCGCTTGAGCGCCTTGCGGGCAATCGCCTGCAGCGCTTCCGGGCGGAACTCCAGTTCCACGCCTTCCATTTCGAACAGCTTCTTGAACTGCTTGGTGACCGCGTTCTTCGGCTCGGTGAGGATCTTCACCAGCGCCGGCTCGTCGAGCTCGTCGAGCGTGGCGACCACCGGCAGGCGGCCGACAAACTCGGGGATCAGGCCGTAGCGCACCAGATCCGACGGCTCCACATCGGCGAGCACCTTGCCCAGGTTTTCCCTGCGCTCCTTGCTGCGCACTTCGGCCGAGAAGCCGATGCCGGTGGAATCCGAACGCTGCTGGATGACCTTCTCCAGACCGGCGAACGCACCGCCGCAAATAAACAGGATGTTCTTGGTGTCCACCTGCAGGAATTCCTGCTGCGGATGCTTGCGACCACCCTGCGGCGGCACCGAAGCCAGCGTGCCTTCGATGAGCTTCAACAGCGCCTGCTGCACGCCTTCGCCGGACACATCGCGGGTGATCGACGGGTTTTCGCTCTTGCGCGAAATCTTGTCGATTTCGTCGATGTACACGATGCCCGACTGCGCCTTGTCGACGTCGTAGTCGCACTTCTGCAGCARCTTCTGGATGATGTTTTCCACRTCCTCGCCSACRTARCCGGCTTCGGTCAGCGTGGTGGCRTCGGCGATSRYGAACGGCACGTTSAGCAGGCGCGCCAGCGTTTSSGCCAGCARCGTCTTGCCCGAGCCGGTSGGCCCGATCAGCAGGATGTTGGACTTGCCCAGCTCGACATCGTCGCTCTTGGAACGCGACTCCATGCGCTTGTAGTGGTTGTACACAGCCACGGCCAGCGCTTTCTTGGCGCGGGTCTGGCCCACTACGTACTGGTCGAGGGTTTCCATGATCTCGCGGGGCTTGGGCAGCTGGCTGCGCCCGGAGGCGGCCTTTTCCTCAAGCTCTTCGCGGATGATGTCGTTGCACAGCTCTACGCACTCGTCGCAGATGAACACGGAGGGACCCGCGATCAGCTTGCGCACTTCATGCTGGCTCTTGCCGCAGAAGGAGCAGTAGAGAATCTTGCCGCTGTCGTTGGAACGGCCCTGCCGGTCGTCGCTCATGCCTGGATCCTGCTGATAAATCGATTGCGGTTTGAGAATAGCACAGGGTTCCGCGTCTGCAGCGAGACGCGGAACCGCTTGCAAACCTGGTACCAGGAACGTGAAATCAGCTGGATTTCACCGTCTCGACGGCGCGGCGATCGAGGACCTGATCAATAAGGCCATATTCCTTGGCCGCCTCGGCGCTCATGAAGCGGTCGCGCTCCATGTCCCGCTCGATCTTGTCCAGCGGCTGGCCGGTATGCTGAACGTAGATATCGTTCAGGCGGCGGCGCAGGTACAGGATTTCCTGGGCCTGGATCTCGATGTCGGTGGCCTGGCCGCGGGCGCCGCCCGACGGCTGGTGGATCATCACGCGCGAATTGGGCAGGGAATAACGCTTGCCCTTGGCGCCAGCCATCAGCAGCAGCGACGCGGCGCTGCAGGCCTGGCCGATGCACATGGTGCTGACAT
>NZ_JBFTRY010000172.1:0-7260 GCF_056399745.1 Dyella sp. 01N36 | reverse complement strand
ACCGTAGCGCCTGGGTGCTCCGCTCCGTCGGCTGGTCGCGCACAAGTGCGCTCCTACAAATAGCGGAACGGCACCCTCACTTCGCCGGCCGCGCCGCCTCCTCCACTTCCCTCGGCTTCCCCTGCTGCGGCGAATCCAGCTTCTTGATATCCACCGGCCGGATCTGCTTGATGAAGCACGGCGCATCGGCACCACCCGTGATGACGCGGTCGAACTTCGCCGACACTTCGCTGGCGCTCGAGGTCAGGGCGATGTGGTTTGTGAATTCGAGGTTGCGGCAGCGGCCGTCCAGATCGATCAGCCACGCTTCGTTCGAACGCGTATAGACGGCCAATTCCGTATCGCTCAACGGCTCCCACGACCACAGGCTGAAGTAGTGGAAACTGCTGACCGGTGCGCCGGCGGCAGCGGCGTAGGCCTGCTGGCGGGCTTGCATGCGCGAGGTGTAATCCTTGCCCACGCGGGTGCAGGCGCTGAGCGCTGCGATCACCGCGACGGCGGCAAGTAGGGATTTGGCTGCCATGATTTTCATCTCCATCAGTGCTGGTCTTGCAAACGCATGACGCGCAAGCGCGTGGACCTTATTTCTTTTTGCCGGACGACTTGCTGACTGGCTGCCACTTGGCCGGGTCGAAACCACCGGTTTCAAAAACCAGCGTCACCTTCTTCTCACCGTCCTGCAAGGTCACGTCCATGGTGATTTTCTTGGCCTTCTCCAGATGGGCGATGAAGCCCTTGTCGTCCTTGAACAACAAAGCCGGCTCACCCGTGGTCGGCGCAAACGCGGGGATGCTGCCGGGCTTGCCGTCGAAGGTGGCCTTGATCGAACACACGCCCTTGCACACGAAGCCATGCGGGCCGCCATTGAACAGGAAGGCATTCTGCCCCCACTCGGTATGACGGCGCAGCACCAGTCGCACGCGGTCCTCGCCCGCAGGCTGGCTGGTGTAGATGGTGGCGGTGGACTGCGTGCCGCCCTGCATCGGCGAGACCTGATACAGCCACAGGCCGGCGAGGCGGTTCTTCTCGCTGTTTTCCTTGTAGCGCTGTTCGATCGCCGGGAGGCTCTGCTGCACTTCCTTGGCCGCCTCGGTGTTGGGATATCGCTTGAGGATCTCATTGCCCATCGTCACCGCCATCTCGTCGTTGCCGATGCGCTGCAGCTGGCGATAGGTGTCGAGCTTGCCCGCGGATTCGTCGGCCGGCGCCTGGGCCTGTTGCGGTGCCTGGGCCTGGTCGCCCGACTGGGAGCAGCCGGCAAGCATGAGCACGGTGCCGAAGGTGGTGGCGGCGAAGCGGAGGCGCTGGTTCATGGGCAAGGTCCTGTTGCGGTTAGGCGCTTAGAGTGGAACGAGGGTGAGTGGCGGCGCAAGCTGGGTGGCTTTGGGCATGACCGGGTCGCGCACAGGGTGCGCTCCCACAGGTGACAGGTCTCAGGCGCTGACGGGGGTGTCGCCGAAGCGTTCGCGCAGTTGGGTGCGGAAGCGTCGGCTGCACGGCAAGGTGGCGCCGTCGCGCATGGTCAGGCGCGCGTCGCCGGTTTCCAGCGGCTCCATTTCAGAGAGGTAGTCGAGGTTCACCAGATAGCTGCGATGCACGCGCACGAAGCGCGTGGGATCGAGCCGCTCCTCGATGCCAGCCATGGTGGCGCGCAGGGGATAGTCGCGGCCGCGCACATGCAGGTTCACGTAGTTGCCCGAGGCTTGCAGCCATTCGATCTCGCGTGCGGCGACAAGGAATTCCCTGCCGAGCTTGCGCACCAGGAAGCGTTCGGGGCGGTCGACTGGCTCGACCGGCGGGCCCTCGTCGGGTTCGGCCAGGAGGCTGGCCTCGCCCTGCAAGCGCAGGAGCAGCAGCCGATAGCCGCCGATGGTGGCCAGGAACAGGAAATAGGTGCGGATGTCCTTGAGGTATTCGTAGCCCAGTTGCCGCAGCCAGTCGTCACCGAAGTGGTACTGCCAGCCCAGCAGCGCCCGGTAGGCAACCATGCGCAGCACGATCATCAAACCGACATGCACCAGGCAGAACGCCACGCTCAGCGCCAGATGGATCTTCAGGTTCTGCCGCCAGTTGTCGAAGCGCAACGTCCAGCGGCGGCTGGCCATCACCACGAACGGCACCAGCGCCAGCATGACCAGGCTGCTGGTGGCCTCCCAGATCCACGGCTCGATGCTCTCGGCACGGTGGGTGCGATAGCTGTCGTCGAACCATGCGACGACCCCGTTGAACACGGTGTTGACGGTCATCATGACGACCCAGAAGCCGATCTCGAAGGGTCGGCGCCAGCGCTGGAAACGGGCGAAGTCGAAGGACGGCTTGGGTCTCATGTGCGGATTCTACGTGCACGGCGGCCGAACCCGCTCTTTTCGTCCCTCGCTGCCCCCTGCTCGTCCCTGTTTCAGGTCGATCAGTCACTTAGCGGCAGACGGCGACTGTGGCGCGACGGAGCATGCGTCATCCCGACCATGGAGTCCGCCGCTCATGAACCGCCGCCACGACATCGACGCCCTGCGCGTCCTGGCCTTCGGCCTGCTGATCCTCTACCACCTGGGCATGCTCTACGTGGGCCCTGCCGACGACTGGACGTTTCACCTTAAGAGCAGCTACATCGCCGACTGGCTGAAGTACCCGATGCTGGCCTCCAACTTCTGGCGCATGGATCTGCTGTTCCTGATCTCGGGCATGGCGATGCATTTCCTGCGCGGTCGCCTGAGCCTGCCGGCGCTTGCGTGGAAACGGACCGTGCGGCTGATGCTGCCCTTGCTGTTCGGCATGGCAGTGGTCGTGCCGATCCAGCCGTACGTGCAGGGCGTCGACAGAGGACTGGTGGCGCCGGGGTTCGGGCACTTCCTGTTGCACTACTGGACCGGTGGCCCATGGCCGGCGGGGGCGTTCGACGGCTGGCAGTACGGGGTCACCTGGAACCACCTGTGGTATCTGCCGTATGTGTGGAATTTCACGCTGGTGCTGATCGCGCTGATGCCGGCGCTGGAATCGGCGCCCGGGCAGCGCATGATTGCGACCCTGCACCGGCTCCGCGGCTGGCCGCTGCTGGTACTTCCCGCACTGCCCATGCTCGCTTTGAACCTGTTGCTGGCTGCCCGCTTCCCGCAGAACCACGCCGTGATCGGCGACTGGTACGCCCATGCCAGCTACGCCACGATGTTCTTCTACGGGTATGCCATCGGCAGGCATCCGGCGATGTGGGAAGAACTGGCGCGCCTGCGGCGTCGTTCGCTAGGCTTGGCCGCGTTCTGCTTCGCCGCCTTCGTGTTACTGGATCGGCTCGATGCCATCGTGGACATCAGCGGGTGGTCGTCCACCGTATTGGCCGCGGGGCATCACGTAGTCCGCGTACTGCGATTCATCTACATGTGGAGTGCCATCGCCGCAGTGCTTGGCTGGGGCCATCAATACCTCAACCGCCCTTTCCGCTGGCTGCCCTATGCGCGCGAAGCGGTGTTTCCCTGGTACATCCTGCATCAGAGCGTGCTGCTGGCAGTGGCTTACTGGCTGATCCCACTGAAGCTCGGTCCGGTGTTGGAGCCTACCCTGTTGCTGCTTGGCACTGTGGGTGGCTCCGCAGCGCTGCACGAGTGGGTGATCCGTCGCACGCCGTGGCTGCGTCCGTTGTTTGGTCTAGACGCCAGGCCGCGCACCGCACGATCGCAAGCGAATCTGGCGGCGCAGACGCAAAGCGCCTGAACCTGGTGCGGCAGCGGGAGCTCAGCTCTCGCTGCCCATCGAATCAAGATGCTCCACACGATGGATATCGCCCAGCCACAGGTAACACGTCCACGCCGGCGCATCGGGCCGCTCGAGGCGCACCACACCATTGATGCCCTCATTTTCCTGCGCATCGCGAAACACCTGCACATTCGGGCGTTCGCACACGACGCCGTCGTAGCTGGTGCCGTCCCTCATCTGCAAGACCACGTGGCCCTGGGTCGGCAATTGGTCGACCAGGTCTTCCAGGCGGCGGATCCTGGCGGGATCGGTGTATACGCGTTTGGCTAACTGGCCCATGCTTCACCTCAACGACTCGGTGACATCGCGACGCTAGGGCCGGCGTCGCCAACAGCCGGTCACACTCGTGTGAAGCTGCAGTGCTTTGCCTCGGCGCTTCAGCTGCCGATAATGGTCTCGCCCCCGCAAGGATCCCCTCATGCCCCCTGCTCCCGCGCAAGCTTCTGCGGAATCGCTGCGCTCGCACCCTGCATTCGTGCAGTTCTGGTTTGCCCGCATCTGTTCGGGCTTCGGTTTTCAGATGTTGTCGGTAGCGGTGGGTTGGCAGATCTACGCCATCACCGGCCGCGCGCTCGACCTGGGTCTCATCGGCCTGGTGCAGTTCTTTCCGTCGGTGATGCTGGCCTTGCCCGCGGGGCATGTGGCCGATCAATTCGAGCGTCGTCGCATCGTGATGTTCGGGCAGATCGTGGACATGCTTGCGATTGCCGTGCTCGCGGTGATCAGCCTGATGTACCTGGCGCAGGAGACGACGATACTCGCGCTGGTGTTCGTGATCGGCGTCGCCAAGGCCTTCGAATTCCCGGCACTGCAATCGATGCTGCCGGCGCTGGTGCCGTCGTCCATCCTGCCACGCGCGATGGCAGCCAGCGCATCGGCGGGACAGGCGGCGATGATCATGGGTCCTGCCGTTGGCGGCCTGCTCTATGTGGCGGGCGCCGGCGTCGTGTACAGCGTTTGCGCGGTGTTGTATCTGATCGCGGTCGTGCTGATGGCGCGCATGCGTTACGAGCAGGCGCAGCCCAGGCGTGAACCAGCCACGCTGAAGAGTTTGTTTGCGGGTGTGCATTTCATCCGCCGCCGGCCGGACGTGCTCGGCGTGATTTCGCTTGACCTGTTCGCCGTGCTGCTCGGCGGCGCCACCGCGCTGCTGCCGATTTTCGCCAAGGATATCTTGCATACGGGCCCCTGGGGATTGGGCCTGCTGCGCGCCGCGCCGGCAGTGGGCGCGCTGCTGATGTCGCTGTGGCTGGCACGCCACAGCATGGAGCGGCGCGTCGGGCCGATTATGTTTGCCTCGGTAGCCGGCTTTGGCGTGGCGACCCTGGTGTTCGCCTTGTCCAAAGTGCTGTGGCTTTCGCTGATCGCCCTGTTCGCGCTCGGCGCGTTCGACATGGTGAGCATGGTGATCCGCGGCGCGCTGGTGCAGCTGGACACGCCTGACGACATGCGCGGCCGCGTGAGTGCGGTCAATGCCATCTTCATCAATACGTCCAACCAGCTCGGCGAATTCGAGTCGGGCATGCTCGCCGCGTGGCTGGGTGCGATCAACGCCACGGTGATTGGCGGGATCGGCACGCTGGTGGTGGTCGGCCTGTGGATGGCGATGTTTCCCAGCCTGCGTCGTCGCCAGAGCCTGCGCGCCGAACCGCTGCCGGTGGTGGAGCCGACAAGCGCGGAGACGACCATCTAGGCATGCCCAGCGCCATCCGGCGCACCGTGCTTTGATCTACATCAAGTGCGGCCTGCAGCGGCTCCTTAGCATGGCGCTGTCTCCAGTCCGGCCCCACATCCCATGCACGTCGATATCGCGATTGTTGGCGCAGGCCCTGCGGGGCTGTGCTTTGCCCGAACGCTGGCACACCGGGGCCTGAGCGTCCTGCTGGTCGAGCAGCAGTCGCTGGCGTCGCTGCGCGACCCGCCGTTCGACGGGCGCGAGATCGCCTTGACGCAACGCTCCGTGCGCATCCTGCATGAGCTCGGCATCTGGCAGCGGCTGGGACCCGCGGACGTCTCACCGCTGCGCAGCGCACGCGTGCTCAATGGACAGTCCCGGCACGGCCTGCGCGTCTCGCCGAACTCCGAAGCTGAGGATGCTCTGGGCTATCTCGTCCCCAATCACCGTATTCGCCGCGCCGCCTACGCCAGCATCGAGCACGAACCGACCATCACGTTCGCGTGCGATACCTCGGTCGAAGCGGTGACGCTCGGTGATGACGCCGCACGCCTGCGCTTGTCGAACGGTGGCGAGGTGACCGCGAAACTCATCGTCGCCGCCGATAGCCGCTACTCGCGCGTACGACGCGACGTGGGCATCGCCGCCGACATGCATGACTTCGGCAAGACCATGCTGGTTTGCCGGATGGCACTGGAGAAGCCACATGGCGATGAAGCGCTGGAATGGTTTGGCCACCACCAGACGCTGGCTGCCCTGCCGTTGAACAACGCAGAGGCTTCGATCGTGCTGACCTTGCCCCCGCACGATATCCAGCGTGTGATGGCCATGGATGACAGGGCCTTCCAGGCCGACATGCGTCGCCGCTTCGATGGGCGCTTCGGCGAAATGCGGCTCACCTCCACGCGACATGCTTATCCCCTGGTCGGTGTTTATGCGCGCCGCTTCATGGCGCAACGCCTCGCCCTGATCGGCGACGCCGCCGTGGGCATGCATCCGGTGACCGCACACGGATTCAATCTCGGCTTGCGCAGCGTGGAGGCGTTGGGCGGTCTGGTCGCCCAGGCTGCTGCCAACGGTGGCGATATCGCCTCCGCCGATCTGCTGCGCCGCTATCAAGGCAGGCATCGCCGCGCCACCTGGCCGCTCTACGCAGCGACCACCGCCATCGTGGCGATCTACACCAACGAGGGACCTGCCGCGCGGCTCACCCGCACCGCGCTGCTGCGGGCCAGCCAGGCCTTGCCGCCCGTGCGGCGCGCCATCGCGCATGCACTGACCGCGGGGCATCCGGTCGCCGCTGAGGTGCGCCGACATCGCAGCTGAACAAACCACCTGATTATTTACGCATCGCTCACACCACCGCTGGCAACGTGAACCAACTTATTGCAGGAGGACGCCATGAGCCGTCACCACGACCTCGAAAATACCGTCAACGGCGTCCGTGACCGCGTACGCCACTACGCTGGCGAGGCCGCCGACCGCGCGGATGAGCTGGTGGAACGCGGCCGCGATGCCACCCGTCGCTTCGGTCGCAACCGCACGACGTACGCACGCCGCATTGGTCATGCCGCGGAAGATTTCGCCGACGAAGCCAACTACCAGTATCGCCGCCTGCGTCGCCACGTGAACCGCCATCCGGTGGCCACCACCGCCATCATTGCGGGCACGGTAGGCGCGTTCTTCCTGTTGCGACATCTGTTTCGCGGGGACGACGATTGAGGTTGCTCATCGCATAACAGGAACCCGCCGCAAGGCGGGTTTCTTTTGGATGGCCATTTGATCGATTCATTACCCCCTGTGGGAGCGCACCCTGTGCGCGACGCTCTGCATGTTGC
>NZ_JBFTRY010000171.1:0-7401 GCF_056399745.1 Dyella sp. 01N36 | reverse complement strand
GAACCCGAACGGTTCGCCGGGCGGTCTCACCGGTTTCACCGCTGCCGAAGGACGCGTGACGATCATGATGCCGCATCCGGAACGCGTGTTCCGCAGCGTGCTGATGAGCTGGCATCCGGAAAAGTGGGGCGAGGATTCACCGTGGATGCGCATGTTCCGCAACGCACGGGTGTGGTGCGGCTGATGTGTTCCCACGCTAGGCCTGTGTCGAGGGTCTAGCGTGGCTGCCGTCGCGCGCTGGTTATCGAAAGTACTTCCGGGGCTCGCCTGGTCGGGCGTGCTGGCGATGTTGCCCTGGTGGCTGGGATTGCCGCTGCTGTTGTTGTCTGCGCTGGGTGCGGTGTGGTTCGACCGGCGCGTCGCGCGCTACGCCGAGCTCTGCCGACGTGCCTTGCGCTGGGGTTTGCCCGGTTTGTTGTTCGCCGTGCAGCGCGCCCTGGGCGGTGACCTGCTGGCTTGGGGCGCGGCCTTGCTGGGCGCCCTGGTCGGCTTCTCGCTGGTGGTGTTAATGGAGTCGCTGCTCGACCATCGCGTGCAAGGCACGCCGGCGGCTAAGGCATCGCCGGAGTGGAGCGAGCTGGCGATGGCGCCGGTCGGTCCGCCCGCGCACATCATCGAACTGACCCGGGCTCACTGGCAGGTCGCGACTGCTGAATTCGTCGACGCGACTGGCGCCGCGCGCTTCGAGGCGATCGACGATGGGCGAGGGCGTTACGTGTTCGCCCAGGGCCAGGTGATCGACAAGGCGAGCCCGCGCTACTGCAGTAGTCCTGGCGGCCGCTGGTTTGTGGCCAATCTGCCGGGCGGCCGCGGCGAGATACTGTGGGACCGGCAAAGCCGGCACATGCATCGGCTGAGCGGGTGGCAACTGAGCGGCTGGGACGGCGAGCAGCCTTGGCTGGCCGCGGGCAGCGATGCGGCGCCGACTCCCCTGCATGAAGTGCTGGGGCAGCTGCCGCGACCGTAGTCAAGGCGTTTCATCGGACGGCCCGTCTCGACATACACTTCACAGTTCTCCCCGGGTAGACGCGCCCACAGCGGCCTGCGTGAACCCTTGGAACACTTTCAGTCACTCAATCTAGCCCCGGACAACGCATACTTGTGACTGTGACTACCGACGCACCTTCTTCCTTGTCCTCCGTGTTGCCGGTCAGTGTGATCGTGGTGGCCGCCGACAGTGGTCCCAGCCTGCGCGACTGCGTGCGGCGCGTGCTGGCGTGCGAGCTGCCGCTGGAATTGGTGCTGGTGGACAACGCCTCCTCCGACGGCATTCCGCAGGCGATTGCGCGCGCGCACGAGAGCGATACGCGGCTGCGCGTGGTCTACAACCATGCCAACCTGGGTTTCGGCCCGGCGGTGAACCGCGGCGCAGCGCAGTCGCACGGCAAGTCGCTGCTGGTGCTCAATCCCGATTGCCTGATCGACAACGAGACGCTGCAGCGTCTGCTCGACCTGCTGGCCTCGCATCCGCGTGCGGGCGTGATCGGCGCGGTGGTGTGCGATGAAAACGGTACGCCCGATCCGGCGTCTTATCGTCGCGATCCGTTGCTGCGTCGCGCGTTGAATACGCTGTTCCATCGCGCGGGCGAAGGCATCAATATCGAAGGCCCCATGCCGGACAGCCTGGTCGAGGCCGAGGCGGTGTCGGGCGCGTTGATGCTGATGCCGCGGCGCGTGTTCAACTATCTCGCCGGTTTCGACGAAGCCTATTTCCTGCATTGCGAAGACCTGGACCTGTGCCGCCGCGTGCGCGACGCCGGTTATCACGTGATGCTGGCGGGCGATGTGCACGTGCTGCACGGCAAGGGCAGTTCGAGCCGTCATCGGCCGGTGTTCGTGAGCAGGCACAAGCATCGCGGCATGTGGCGCTGGTTCCGCAAGTTCGATCCGGATTCGCGCAAGCCGTGGATCGCCGGCGTGGTGTGGCTCGGCATCTGGACGCACTTTTTGCTGCAGATTCCCGGGCAGCTGTGGCGACTGGCGCGGCGCAAGCGATCGCAGGACGCCGCGTGACGGCGCGCGCGTCGCGAACCGCGACCTGGGCCACGCTGGGTCTGGTGTCAGTCACCGCCATCTGGGGTTCCACCTTTTTCCTGATCAAGGATCTGGTGGCGCGCATGCCCGTGGCCGATTTCCTGGCCGTGCGCTTTCTCATCGCAGCCCTGGCCATGGCTGCGTTGTTTCATCGCCCGCTGCTGCGGCTGAGTCGGCGCGAGTGGTGGCAGGGCAGTGCGCTGGGTGCGATCTACGGCATTGCGCAGCTATTGCAGACCTCCGGGCTGGAACATACGTCGGCGAGCATCAGCGGCTTCGTCACCGGCATGTACGTCGTGTTCACGCCCTTGCTCGGCACGGTGCTGCTGCGCCAGCGGCTGCCGTCGGTCACCTGGATTGCCGTGCTGCTTTCCGTCGGTGGTCTTGGCCTGCTTGCGTTGCACGGTTTGAGCGTCGGTTACGGCGTGTGGCTCACGCTCGCCTCAGCGGCGTTGTATGGCCTGCACATCGTCGGACTGGGAACCTGGTCGCGTCCCGGCAGCGCATTCGCCTTGTCGACGGTGCAGATGATGGTGATTGCAGCGATCTGCCTGCTGGCTACGGTGCCTTCCGGTCCCTCGCTCCCGCCCGATCTCGGCGCCTGGGCGGCCGTCGTGTATATGGCGCTGGCGGCCGGCGCGGGCGCTATGCTGGTGCAGACCTGGGCGCAGGCCCATCTCTCGCCGACGCGCGCGGCCATCGTGATGACGCTGGAGCCGGTGTTTGCGGCGGGCTTCGCGGTCAGCTTCGGCCATGACGCGCTGACCTGGCGCATGCTCGCCGGCGGTGCGCTGGTGCTGGCGGCGATGTATCTGGTGGAGCTGGCGCCGCGCAGCAGTGCGGTGCAGGCGGAAGGGCTGCACCACGAGGTGTGAGCGCCCTCCGTTCTGTGGGAACGCACCCTGTGCGCGACTGCGGCGCCGGGACGTCATCGCTTCGTAGGTTTGTCGCGCACAGGGTGCGCTCCCACAGGTGTTGCCCTTTCAGTCTTTGCGCTTGGCCGGATGCGGCTGCAGCGCAAGGCGCACCAGATAGATCACGATGGCGATGTTGGCGATCAATGCACCCAGCTTGAGCCAGCCAAACTTGTGGATCGTCTCGTACAACTCCAGCGGAATCAGCGAGCCGGTGGCAATCACCGTGAACCATTCCGCCCAGTGCTTGCGCAGCCACAGTCCGGTGCCTTCGGTGGCGAAGATGGCGGCATAAGCGAGCGCCACCAGGCCGATCGCGACGAACTTGCTCGGTCCCAGCGATTGCAGCACCTCCACCAGGCGCCAGCGCAGGCCGTTGCTGTCGGTCAGCGACAGGTGCTCCAGCCAGTGCACCAGCTTTTGGAAGTTCTGCTCGCGGTCCAGGTGGAAGGCGAAAATCGCCACCAGGATCAGGCACACCGTCTTCACGCCCTTGTAGATGGCGATGATGCGCAGGCCGAGGCTGTGTTGGGCCTCGATCTCCGACGAAGGCTGCAGGCGGGGGTGGTGGTGTTTGGTCATCGGGAGTCTTGCAGTGGCGAGCGGCCATGATCTGTGCGGGATGATGAAGGCTAGGGTATCGGATGCCCAGCCCCGTTCAGAGACGAGAAAGGCCATGCCCGGCAGGGCACGGCCTTTGGGATGCTCGGACCGGTCTCAGCCTAGCAGCAGCGTCCGCCGGTTCCCTTGTAGCGGGCAATTTGCCGCTCCCTGAAAAACTCCTTGTAGCTGGGCACGGCGCGATCCGGGTGGTGTTCGCGCAGGTGCTTCACGTACACGTCGTAGTCGGGAACGCCACAGCAGAGGCGGGCGGTTTGCACCGCCCACTTCCTGATCGCCTGCAAGTCCATTTTCATGATGGCAGCCCTCAGCGGCTGGGCACGGTGCCCAGCGCCACGTACGGCTCTTCGTGAGCGGTGGGATGGTTGATGCTCCAGGCCCTGACGATCGCCCGGATGGTGAAGGCGAGCATGGTCAGGATCAGCAGCATGAAAATGCCGGTGAGCGCGGCGTCGACATAGTTGTTGGTCACGATGCGCTGCATTTCCTCCGCGGTCTTGGCCGGCGCCAGCAGTTTGCCGTCGGCGATGGCCTGCGCGTATTTCTGCGCCGCCGCCGTGAAGCTGATCGGACCGCTGAGCTTCTCCCAGCCTGCCGTGAGTGTGCACACGCACAGCCAGATCGCGGGAATGCCCGGCACGAGCACGTAGCGCTCGCGCTTGAGCTTCACCGTCACTACCGTGGCCAGCATCAACGCCACCGCCGCCAGCATCTGGTTGGCGATACCGAACAATGGCCATAGCGTGTTGATGCCGCCCAATGGATCGACTGCGCCTTGATACAGGAAGTAGCCCCATAGACCTACGCAGATGGCGGTAGCCAGCAGGTTGCCGGTCCACGATTCGGTGTGCTGCAGCGGCTTGTAGATGAGGCCGGCGATCTCCTGGATCATGAAGCGGCCCACGCGCGTTCCCGCATCCACGGTGGTGAGGATGAACAAGGCTTCGAACAGGATGGCGTAGTGATACCAGAACGCCATCATGCCTTCGCCGGGGACGATGCCGTGCAGCAGCTGGGCCATGCCCACCGCCAGCGTCGGCGCTCCGCCGGCACGGCTGAGGATGCTCGACTCGCCGATGTTCTTGGCGGTATTGAGCAACTCGTCCGGCGTCACCACGAAGCCCCACTGGCTGATCGCGGTAGCGGCCGATTGCGCGGTGGTGCCGATCAAGGCGGCCGGCGAGTTCATCGCGAAGTACACGCCCGGATGCAGCGAAGCGGCGGCAACCAGCGCCATGATGGCGACGAAGGCCTCCATCAGCATGCCGCCGTAGCCGATCATGCGCGCCTCGCCTTCATTGGCAATCAGCTTGGGCGTGGTGCCCGAGGCGATGATCGAATGCCAGCCCGACACCGCACCGCAGGCGATCGTGATGAACAGGAACGGGAACAGGTTGCCCTGGAACACCGGGCCGGTGCCGTCGATGAACTTGGTGATGGCCGGCATCTGCAGCGTGGGCGCAGCCAGGAAGATGGCCAGCGCCAGCAGCATGATGGTGCCGATCTTGAGGAAGGTGGAGAGATAATCGCGCGGCGCCAGCAACAGCCACACCGGCAACACCGAGGCGCAGAAGCCGTAGGCGATCAGCAGCCAGGCCAGCGACTTCGCATCGAAATCGAACACTGCCGACCACGTGGGCGAGGCGGCGACGTGCGCGCCGAACCAGATCGAAGTCAGCAGCAGGATCAGGCCGATGATCGACACTTCGAGAATCTTGCCCGGCCGCAGCCAGCGCAGATAGACGCCCATCAGCAGCGCGATCGGAATGGTCGCCGCCACGGTAAAGGTGCCCCAGGGGCTATGCGTCAGCGCCTTGACCACCACCAGCGCCAGCACCGCCAGCACGATCATCATCAGCACCAGCACGCCGAACATGGCCACCACGCCGGCGGTCGGCCCGAGTTCGTCGCGCAGCATATTGCCCAGCGAGCGGCCATCGCGTCGTACCGAGAGGCCCAGGATCATGAAGTCCTGCACCGCGCCGGCAAACACTACGCCGAACAGGATCCAGAGCGTGCCGGGCAGGTAACCCATCTGCGCCGCCAGCACCGGACCGACCAGTGGGCCGGCACCGGCGATCGCGGCGAAGTGGTGGCCGAACACCACCCACTTGTCGGTGGGTACATAGTCCAGGCCATCGTTGCGCAGTACGGCTGGCGTGGCCCGGCTGGGGTCCATGCGCAGCACTTTTTCGTTGATGAACTTGCTGTAGAAGCGGTAGCCGATCACGAACACGGCAATGGCTGCGGCAACCAGCCAGATGGCGTTGATCGGTTCGCCCCGGCGTAGCGCGACCACCCCCAGGCACCAGGCGCCGACGATGGCGATGGCGGCCCACAGGATCTTCCCTGCGGGACTTGGTTTGACGGCGACGGTAGACATTCGCATTGGCTCCTGGGAAGTCCCCCGCAAGGTTCGTCCCGGGGGAGGCGGGGGTCAACAACATATTGCGTCGCCTCGCATTAGCCATTGGTCGAATGGGCGGAGGGGGCGTGCGCATGCGCGGGCATCCCGGCCGGCGCGTACACTGGCGGTCTGTCAGCCGCCCCGCGCGGCCTTGCTGAATCGATGAAGAGGCGAGGATTTTTCCATGATCCGCGAGATCCTGAAGATGGGCGACCCACGGCTGTTGCGGGTGGCCCCGCCGGTGCCTGACGGCATGATCGGCAGCGCGGAACTCGATGCGCTGATCGCCGATATGTTCGACACCATGCACGACGCCGGCGGCGTCGGTCTTGCTGCACCGCAAATCGGCGTGGACCTGCAATTGGTGATCTTCGGCTTCGACCAGTCCGAGCGCTATCCGGACGCCCCGGCGGTGCCGCGCACGATCCTGCTCAATCCGGTGATCACGCCGCTGTCGCAGGACATGGAGGAGGGGTGGGAAGGTTGTCTGTCCGTGCCAGGCCTGCGTGGTGCGGTGAGTCGGTATTCGTTGATCCGTTATCAGGGGATCGATCCGCAGGGTGCGCAGATCGATCGCAACGCCGAAGGGTTTCATGCGCGCGTGGTGCAGCATGAGTGCGATCACTTGATCGGGCGTTTGTATCCGTCGCGGATCACGGATTTCAGCAAGTTCGGGTATACCGAGGTGTTGTTTCCGGGGATGGATCCGGGGGCGGATGAGTGAGTCCGCTTTGCTCCCTCTCCCCGTCGGGGAGAGGGTTGGGGTGAGGGGCGGGTGCTCGCGGGAACGTCTCTACGCGTCCCAGTTTAGGTAGCTTTTGCTCGTCCTGCGAAGGCGGGAAGCGCTTCTCAACAGCCGAATGGCGGGTCATCTAGAGCCTCGGAGTTTAGTTGTTGCGATACGGCGACCTTGCCCGCCTGCCGCGGGCTTCCGTGCCGCTGCCGCGGCCCGGGTTACTTTTCTTTGCTTGCCCAAAGAAAAGTAACCAAAAGAAAGGGCCCCCCGGATGACGCGCCTTCCGGRCCTTCGGYCCTCCAGGTGCGCGTGCGGGTTACGGGGTTTTTCGACAGGACATCCCTGTCCTGTCGAAAAACTGGCCGCATCCATGCGGCCACCCTSCGGGCTTTCCTCCACCCGCCCGCCGCGTCATACGGGGACCCCGGGAGCGGAGAGCCAAGAGCGGAGAGCGGAGAGCGGAGAGCCACATCAAGAGCCACGCGACGTCCGACGCTGTTGGGCCGTTCTTTTGTAGGAGCGCACTTGTGCGCGACCACCCGACGGAGCGGCACATCCAGGTGGTGCGGTCGCGCACAAGTGCGCTCCTACAAGGGAGGGCGCAGGTYCGTGGATGGCGGATCAATCTTGCCGGTCGGCTCKTCTGTGGGAGCGCACCCTGTGCGCGACAAACCTACGGAGCGGTACAC
>NZ_JBFTRY010000170.1:0-7430 GCF_056399745.1 Dyella sp. 01N36 | reverse complement strand
GCGGTACACCCCGGCGTGGCTGTCGCGCACAGGGTGCGCTCCCACAGACAAGCCAAGCGCCAGGCGCGCATCCAGTGCGCCATCTGTGACCCAAAGCCGATGCGCAGCGAGGCCCCGCGTTAAGTCCTCAGCGATTCGGGCGCGTTGCGCAGCGCAATGCAGTACCCGCTGTGTAGCCTCGGAGGTTGTCCCACAACGACGCACCTCAAGCGTTCGGGCTTATCCCAACACAATGCTGCGGGCGTTATCAGGCCATTCTCTTTGGGTTACTTTTCTCTTGGGCCAGCAAGAGAAAAGTGACTCGAGCGGCGGCAGCCGTTCGAAACGCCCGCCGCGCAGGCGGCACCCTGGCGGTAACGCGACAACTGAGCCATGCCGCTACTGCTTCCGGCCTGCACCGGAATGACGAGCAAAGGGGCGGCCTCCAGAGGAACGACGAGCAAATAAGCACGCCGCCCACTCGCGCGAACATCGCACCGCGAACCACACCCCCTCTGTCCACACCCCATGTGGATCACCACCCCACAACCCTGTGGATAGAACACCCAACCTCTCGCCACCACGCAAGTTTCAGCAACCTGCGCAAACATTCACCAACCACACGCAGTGTTTTCCACAGCCGTTGGGGAAAGCCTGGTAGCAACCCTGTGGACAACTCGCCACGCGCGTTGCGTGGCGCGCACTTGCATGACATTGCGCAAACTTTGCTCAGCAGTTCTGCAGTTGCGCGTGCAGTTCCTGTTCGCGTTGTTCAAGCGGTGGCTGGTCGCTCTTGAACGCGCGGCGGAGTTTGGTGGCGTTCTCGTCGAAGGCATCGCGCAGGGCGTGGCAAGTCTCTGCGCGCGTGAGTTCGCGGCATTGGTCCTGCACCCATACGTAGTGATTGGCGATCAGGCCGGGGGTGACGCGTCCGCGATTGAGTTCGGGGGCGGAGGCGCCGGCGGCGTTGGGTCCGCCGTAGACCTGCGATAGCGGCAGCGACCCCGCGCCGAGGATGCCGTAGGGCACCTGATAGGGCTGCGGATCGCCGTTATCGCTGAGGTAGGGCTTGCCATCGGTGGCGCGCACGCAGCCGTACATGAGGGGCAGCGCGGCCATGGGCTGCGGTGGCGCGGGCGGCGGCACGGGCTCGAAGGTTGGTGTGTCCGGCGTTGCGGGCGGCGGTGGCGAGATGGGCTGGGAATCGTCCAGCTGCAGTACCTGCTGGCGCTGGTTGGCGCTGCAGGGTTTGTCCTGGAAGGTGAGCTTGCCGCTCGCATCCGTGCATTGATACGCCGTGCCCGCCATGGCCGGCAGGCCAAGCAGCAGGAGTGAAGCGAGGATGCACAGGCGGATCATGCAAAACTCCTGAGGCGTGGTCGCTCAGAATTCGGCGACGTGTTCCTCGGCGGCAAAGCCGAGCGTCACGGCGCCTTCGCCGACGTTGACCATGCCGGTGATGCTCATCGGCGCTTCCATCAGTTCCACGCCGCATTCCTCGCAGGCGGTGCGCAGCGCCGCGTAGCCAGGCAGCTTGCCCAGTTCCGACAGATCGCCGCCGTAGCTCACGCACACCGCGGGTACCAACAGGCCGGCATGGATGCGCTTGGCGGTGTAGTTGAACAAGGTTTCCGCGCCATGCTCGAACCCGCGTACCTTGCCGACCGGGCTGGTCTCGCCGCGGTAGCCACGCAGCAACGGCTTGATGTCCAGCGCCGAACCGAGCATGGCGCTGACCAGGCCCACGCTGCGGTCGCCTTTCTTCTTGGCGCGCGCGCGCAGGTAGTACAGGTCGCGCGGCAGCATGTAGCCGTACGAATTATTGGCGATGTAGGTGAGGCGTTCGCGGATCGCCGCAGGTACTTCGCCGGCATCGATCAACCGCGTGGCTTCGACGATGGCCGGGCCCGATCCGGCGAACAATGTGCGGGTATCGATCACGCGCATCAGGAACGGGCCGGTGAGGCCGTTTTTCTCGCGCACCTCGCGGTAATGCTTCAGTACCGCAAAGCTGGCCTTGATCACGTGATCATTGATGGCGCTGCGCGTGGCCGTGATGGTGAGGCAGAACACGCAGTCCCGCTCCAGCACCAGCTTGTCGAGGAAGAGCTTTTGCACATCTTCGACGGAGCAGGGAATGGTCTCCGCCGAGTGGCTGCGACTGCCCAGCTTGCGATCCAGGAAGCGATGCAGCTCCACCTGGTTGCGGTTGTCCATGAAGATTTCATCGTCGATGCGGATGGTGATGGGCATCACCGCGATGTTGTGCTTCTGCAGAAATGCCTGCGGCAGATCGCAGGCGGCATCGATCGCTATACCCATCCGCATGATGTGACTCCCCTATGACAAGCGCGGCCAACATAGCACGCACCTGTGCACGTGCCGACCCTGACCGTTGGGACAGGGCCGGGCATTGCGGTATGCCTGATCGACTGCGACGCGCAAGGTCAACGCAGCTGGCGGTAGGTTGCGGGGTCGAAGGCATCGACCTGCACCACCGCGTCACGGGCCTCGTCGGCCTCGCTGAGCGCGTCGAACTCTGCCTGCGTGATGATGCCGGCGGCCAGCGCGTGTTGGCCGAGCTCGTCGCCGGCGGCGCGGTCCAGCGTGCCGGCGCGGATCGCATCGCGCAGTTTGGTCTCCACCGGCAGGGCCCGCACGGCCTTGTCCAGCGCCGCCTCCAGCTGGCCCAGTCCAGGTTCATCAGGGCCCGGCACATGAATGTCGCCGGTGAGGTGGATGCGCGCTTCGCGGTCTTCCAGGATGGCCCGCGCCGCGCGCTGGCCCAGGCGATCTGAGGGCGGCTGGAAGCGCGCGCCCAGTGGGAACACCAGCAGTCGGGCGACGCTGGCTGCGAGCTCCGAGGGCAGGTTGTCCAGCACGCCGCGCAGCGCCTCCTGCGTGCGATAGAGCGCCAGGGCCACGCCCCATCGCGCCAGGTCGTAGTGAGAGGCGAGCTTGGGTCCGTCGTGGTAGCGCTTGAGCGTGGCGGCGGCGAGGTATTGCCAGGCCAGCGCATCGGCGAGGCGTCCGGAAATCTTCTCGCGACGCTTGAGCGTGCCACCCAATGTGGCCATGCAGGTATCAGAGACCAACGCAAAGGCCGAGGCGAAACGCGTGAGGTGCTGGTACTGGCGAGCGAGTTCGCTGTCCGGCGCGCTGGCCAGGCGAGATCCACTCAAGCCCAGCAACAGGGCCCGCACGCCGCGGGTAAACACAAAGTTGATGTAGCCGAAGGCGCTGTGGTCGACTGCCTTGAGGTCCTTGGCGGCAATCGCATCGATCAGCTTCTGCACCCACGGATGGCAACGAATCGCGCCCTGGCCATAGATGATCATCGAGCGGGTGAGGATGTTGGCGCCTTCCACGGTGATGCCGATCGGCACGGACATCCACATGTGCGAGAGCGCATTGCGCGGACCGCGCTGGATCGCAGCGCCCGCACGGATGTCCATCGCGTCGCTCACCACCACGCGCATGGCGTCGGTGAGATAGGCCTTGGCGATGGAACCAAGCACCGCCGGTTTCTCGCCGGCATCGAGCGCGCCGCAGGTGAGCGTGCGTGTGGCCGTCATCAGATAGGTGAGGCCGGCGATGCGCGCCAACGGTTCTTCGATGCCTTCGAAGCGACCGATCGGCGTGTCGAACTGCTCGCGTACGGTGGCATAGGCGCCGCAGATGCGCGTCGCCATTTGTGCCGCACCTACGGCAAGCGCAGGCAGCGAAATGGAACGGCCCGCCGCCAGGCTCTCCATCAACATGCGCCAGCCATGGCCGGCCTGCTCGACCCCGCCGATGATGGCGTCGAGCGGAACGAACACGTCATGGCCGACGATCGGACCATTCGCGAACGGCACGCCCATGGGATCGTGATGCTGCCCGATCACCACGCCCGGCAAGTCGCGGGAGATCAATGCACAGGTGATGCCGCGATCCACCGCGCCGCCCAGCAGGCCGTCGGGATCCTTCAGGCGGAACGCCAGGCCGATCAGCGTGGCGACGGGCGCCAGCGTGATGTATCGCTTGTTCCAGTTCAGTCGCAGCCCGATGACCTCCTCGCCGTTCCACTGTCCCCGCTCGACCACGCCTTCGGACTGCGTGGCCGCGGCATCGGAACCGGCCTCCGGTCCGGTGAGCGCAAAGCAGGGTACCTCGCGGCCGTCGGCGAGGCGGGGCAGGTAGTGGCGCTTCTGGTCTTCGGTGCCGTAGTGCAGCAGCAGTTCGCCCGGGCCCAGCGAGTTGGGCACCATCACCGTCACGGCCGCCGCGACCGAGCGCGTGGCAATACGCGTGACCACGCGCGAATGGCCGATTTCGGACATGCCCAGGCCGCCGTAGGTCTCCGGCAGCACCATGCCGAAGAAGCGCTCGCGCTTGATGAAGTCCCACACCTCGGGCGGCAGGTCGCGTTGCTGCTCGATCTGCCAGTCATCGAGCATGGCGCACAGCTGGGTAACCGGCCCGTCCATGAAGGCCTGTTCGCGTTCGCTCAGCGGCTTGCATTCAAAACGCAGCAGAGAGTCCCAATCGGGCATGCCGGAGAAGATCTGCGCATCCCACCACACCGTGCCTGCTTCCAGCGCGATGCGTTCGGTCTCGCCCAGGCGCGGCATCACCTTGCCGAGCATCGGCAGCAGGCGGCGTGCAAACAAGGCGCGGCGCAGCGGCGCGAAACCAGTTACCAATGCAACCAAGGCCGCTGCAAATAGCAGTCCATATAAAAGGAGTGGCGATTGCACGCCGCGTACGATCCCGGTGAGGAACAACACGGCCAGCGCCAGCACCCAGGCCAGCCATCCACGCCCGACGAAGGCAAAGCCGAGGAAGACGGCGAGGGCGACGATCCAACCAATCAGCAGCATGGTGTTCTCCTTGGCATGCCGCCCATCGTGGGCGGGGCCAGTTCAAGGAAATGACAACAAACCGCCCAGGGATGGGCCGTCACCCGCTAAGATGCACGCACTGATCTGGCATCTTGCCGGCGTGGCGTCGCCGGTAACGCGCAACGGAACCCACGTTGCGCCGACCTCWAGGGGTCTCAATGAAAGACAAGCAGGAGATCGTCTCCAACTGGCTGCCGCGCTATACCGGCACGCCTCTGGAGGAGTTTGGCCAGCACATACTGCTGACCAATTTTGGCCACTACGTTGACCTCTTCGCCGAGTGGCATGGCGTAGAAGTACGCGGGCGCGACCGGCCCATGCCCAATGCCACCGCCGACGGCATCACCCTGATCAACTTCGGCATGGGCAGCCCCAACGCAGCCACCGTGATGGATCTGCTCAGCGCCGTCCATCCCAAGGCTGCGCTGTTTCTGGGCAAGTGCGGTGGCCTCAAGAAGAAGAACGCCATTGGCGACCTGGTCCTGCCGATCGCGGCGATCCGCGGCGAAGGCACGTCCAACGACTATCTGTTGCCGGAGGTGCCGGCCTTGCCGGCGTTCCAGTTGCAGCGCGGTGTCTCCACCATGATCCGCGACCTTGGCTACGACTACTGGACCGGCACGGTGTACACCACCAACCGCCGCGTCTGGGAGCACGACGACGCGTTCAAGGATTACCTGCGTCGCACCCGCTGCATGGCCATCGACATGGAGACCGCCACCATCTTCGCGGCAGGCTTCGCCAACAAGATCCCCTGCGGAGCACTCCTCCTGGTCTCCGACCAGCCCATGATCCCCGAGGGCGTTAAGACGGAATTAAGCGACCGCAGCGTGACCACGCAATTTGTTGAACGCCACATACGCATCGGTATAGAAGCCTTGAAACTGGTGCGTCGCAAGGGACGCAGCGTCAAACACCTGCGCTTCGAAGCCGATACCGGCACGGAGTGAACCCCTGCCAAATCAGAGGTCTGGCGAGGCCCATGGCGGCTTGCCAGCCTTTTTTCACCCTGGCTTCACCCCATTGCAACGATGTTCCTCGCAGCGCAGCAAGCATTTGCGGGGCGTTTAGCGGCGCGGATTTGATGTCGAAATCGTAGAAAATTGCGATAGTTGTCACGGCACTTTGTTTTCTTGCCGTATAGATTTTATTGACTATCTGTAAGTAAAGCGTGATAAATGCCGAGCGCTGTAGACCAAACTTTGTAGGTCTACGCCTGAATTGTTTGGGTGAATCGGGCGCGGGTTTGAGGCGGGGAAAGTCTGTCAAACCCAGTCAATATAAATAACGGGAGGGTGTTCTCATGAAGTTCGGGGAAAATAAACTGTGCACGTCGGTGCGTCTGGCTCTGTCGCTGGGCATGCTCGCAGCAAGCGCCTACGGCACTACCGCTTTCGCGCAGGACGCGCAGTCCACTACGCCGGCACCGGCCGCTGACCAGGCCAAGAGCAAGACTCTCGAAACGGTCACCGTGACCGGTTCGCTGATTCGCCGCGTAGACGTCGAGACGGCCAGTCCCGTCGTAACCATCGATCGCGCTCAGATCCAGGCCACCGGCAAGCAGACGCTTGGCGACCTGGTCCAGCAGCTGCCGGCCATGACCGGCGGCAACGTCAACCCGCAGACCAACAACGGTGGCGGTACCGGCGGTTCGTCCATCAACCTTCGCGGTCTGGGTTCGCGCCGTACGTTGATCCTGATCGACGGTCAGCGCCTGCTGAGCAAGGATCCGAACGCCATCCCGGCCGATGCCATCGAGCGCATCGAAGTGCTGCCGACCGGTGCGTCGGCCACCTACGGTTCGGATGCGATCGGCGGCGTGGTGAACTTCATCACGCGCAAGAACTACCAGGGTGCCACCTTCACCGCGAACGTCGGCCAGTCCGATCGTACCGACGGTGACCAGAGCGGCTACACCTTCACGTTCGGCCAGACGTCCGATAAGGGCAGCATCATGGCCGGCATCAGCTACAACAAGCAGGACGGCGTCCTGTCGGCCAACCGCGACTTCTCGAAGAACGCGCTCAGCCTGTCCGGCACCCAGGTCGCCGTCGGTGGTTCGTCCTCGACCCCGGTCGGCCGCATCCAGCTTGGCGATTCGCAGGCCGCAGCACTGGGCCTGGGCTGCAACCGCGTGTCGTTGAACGCCGGTGGCAACCCGACCGTCCTCAGCTCGGCCAACTATCACTGCTACGGCAACGCCGACAAGTACAACTACGCGGCCGTCAACCTGATCATGACCCCGCAGGAGCGCACTGGCGGCTTCATCAATGCGGAGTACCACCTGGCCGATCACGTGACGGCCTATGTTGACGCGGTCTACAACAAGACCTCGGCCAACTTCCAGCTGGCTCCGGCCGTGTACGGCTCGACCTCGACCGCCGCGACGGTTAATCCGGGCAACGGTTTCAACGTGTTCAACTCGCCCGTTCTGGTCAACGGCGTCCCGACGGGCGGCGGCTTCGGCACCGCTGCCGGCAACGCTTTCACCCAGCGTCTGACCTCGGCTGGTCTGCGTGAGGCCTTCACCGGCCGTACCGACGCTCAGATCAATACGGGCTTGAAGGG
>NZ_JBFTRY010000169.1:0-7501 GCF_056399745.1 Dyella sp. 01N36 | reverse complement strand
GGCCGACGATTTCTGGCTGGGCGAGCGATCGCGCCAGCAAGGCTTGCGCACCGTACTGAGCGACGTGGTGGTCGGCACGCAGGTGAACGAAAACCAACTCTCCCAGCTGTGGTCGCATGAAATGCGCTGGCTGCGCACCATTCGCGCCATATCACCGGCCGGATTCACCTTCAGCTTCGTGTGCTACAGCTGGCCACTGCTGGTGCTGGCCTTGTTGCTCTCGCCCACGCTGCCTTGCCTGATCGTGGCCGCGCTGGGAGTCCTGGCACGCCTGTGGCGCTACCTCGTGTCCTGGCCAAGCACCGCAAGATCCAACCGTTGGCAGGACCTGTGGCTCACCCCTTTTCGCGACACACTGTTGCTGCTGGAATGGGCTGGCGCACTGGTCCACTGGCGAGTGGACTGGCGCGGCCAGATCTTGCATGCGCGCGACCATGCGCCATCGCGCTATCCTTGAACAAGTGGTGACTGGTGTGTTGAACAACTCATTGCGGACAACTGCAGGAGCTTGGCAATCCATGAAGACGCTTTTTCTGCAAGCCCCTTCGTTTGACGGTTTCGATGGCGGCGCGGGCTCGCGCTACCAGGCCAAACGCGAGATCAAGAGTTTCTGGTATCCCACCTGGCTCGCCCAGCCGGCGGCACTCGTCCCCGGCTCGCGCGTGCTGGATGCGCCGGTGGAAGAATTGTCGGTGGAAGCAACGCTGGACATCGCCGCCGAATACGACCTGGTGATCATCCACACCAGCACGCCATCGTTTCCCACCGATGCGAAATTCGCCGAGCTGATCAAGCAGCGCCGTGGCGACATCCTGATCGGCATGGTGGGCGCCAAGGTGGCGGTGGAACCCGATGCCTCCTTGCTCGCCTCGCCCGCGATCGATTTCGTGGCGCGCGAAGAGTTCGACTACACCTGCAAGGAAGTGGCCGAAGGCCGCGCCTTCAAGGACATCGCCGGCATCAGTTACAAACTGATCGACGGCAGCGTGCAGCACAACCCCTCGCGCGCCACCATCGAGCAGATGGACGACCTGCCCTTCGTGGCTCCCATCTACCAGCGCGACCTGAAGATCGAGCGTTACTTCATCGGCTATCTGCTGCATCCCTACGTGTCGATCTACACCGGCCGCGGCTGCCGCTCCAAATGCACGTTCTGCCTGTGGCCGCAGACCGTGGGCGGCCATCGCTATCGCGTGCGTTCGGCGGCCAACGTGCTGGCCGAGGCGAAGTGGATCAAGGAGAACATGCCGGAAGTGCGCGAGCTGATGTTCGACGACGACACCTTCACCGACAGCTCGAACATGGATCGCGTGCACGAGATCGCGCGCGGCCTGCACGCCATGGGCTGGACCTGGAGCTGCAACGCCAAGGCGAACGTGCCGTACGAGTCGCTGAAGATCATGAAGGAAAACGGCCTGCGCCTGCTGCTGGTGGGTTATGAGTCGGGCGACGACCAGATCCTGCACAACATCAAGAAGGGCTTGCGCACGGATATCGCGCGCACCTTCACCGAGAACTGCCGCAAGCTGGGCATCACCGTGCATGGCACCTTCATCCTGGGCCTGCCGGGCGAAACCAAGGAAACCATTGCGCGCACCATCGCCTACGCCAAGGAAATCAATCCGCACACTATCCAGGTGTCGCTGGCGGCGCCTTATCCGGGCACGACGCTATACAAGCAGGCCATCGAAAACGGCTGGCTGGAACACAACACCGCCGCCAATACGGTCAACGACAAGGGCGTGCAGCTGGCCATGATCAGCTACCCGCACCTGTCCAAGGAAGAAATCTTCCACGGCGTGGAAACCTTCTACCGCAGCTTCTATTTCCGCCCGTCCAAGATCTGGGAGATCGTGAAGGAAATGGCCGGCAGCTGGGAGATGACCAAGCGGCGATTGCGCGAAGGCGTGGAGTTCTTCCGCTTCCTGCACGCGCACGAGGCATGACGGCGCGACCCGTGCGTTACCGATGACCGAAGCACCCGCATCCGCGCGCCCACGACTGATCGTGACGGCCGATGATTTCGGCCTGCACCCTGCGGTCAATCACGCCGTGGAACGCGGATTCCGGGAAGGCGTGCTGCGTGCTGCCAGCCTGATGGTGACGGCACCCGCCGTCGCCGATGCGGTGGCCCGCGCCAAGCGCCTGCCCGGCCTCGCGGTGGGTTTGCATCTGGTGCTTGCCGACGGGCTGTCGGCCCTGCCGCCGTCGCAGATTCCCGAACTGGTCGACGCGCGCGGACGCTTCGGCGACGATATGGTGCGCGACGGCTTTCGGTTTTTCTTTCTGCCCTATGTGCGACGGCAGCTTGAAGCAGAGATCCGCGCGCAGTTCGAGGCGTTTGCCGCGACGGGCTTGCCGCTCGATCACGTCAACGCACACAAGCACTTCCATCTTCATCCGACGGTACTTTCCTTGATCCTTTCCATTGGCCGCGAGCACGGCTTGCGCGCGGTACGCTGGCCGGCCGAACCCGGCTCCGGTCCCTGGCTCAAACCCTGGCTGGCGCTGATGCGCTTCCGTTTGCGCCGCGCCGGCATGCGATCGAACGACCATGTCTTCGGCATCCGGCACACTGGCGCCATGGACGAACAGGCGTTGCTGGATGTGCTGCAGCGGCTGCCCCGCGGCCTGAGCGAGCTCTACCTGCATCCGGCCACGCACGGCGAACTGACTCCCACCATGGCGAACTATCGCCACGCCGACGAACTGGCCGCACTGCTGTCGCCCCGTGTGCGGCGCGCCGTGGCCGAACACTGCCAGCTTTGCAATGGCTTCAGCGATCCGGCGGCGGCATGAAATATTTCGTTTATCTCGCCGGCGTGCTCGGCCTGGTGGCCGCCATCATCCTGGTAACGCACCAGAACTGGTCGGCCATCGAGGACGCCTTCGACCACGCCGGATGGGCCCTGCTGTGGCTGCTGCCGTTCCACGCGCTGCCCTTGTTGCTGGACGTATTCGGCTGGCGCGCCCTGATCGCTCCCAGCGATCCGCACGGACGCGCCCGCGTGCCGTTCCTGTTCTGGGCCGCCACGGTGCGCGAAGCCTGCAATCGACTGCTGCCGGTGGCCAACGTGGGCGGCGAAATCGTCGGCATCCGGCTGGTCAAATGGCGCGGCCTGGAAGGCGCACCGGTGGCTGCGAGCGTGATCATCGAGGTGCTGTTGACCCTGGTGAGTCAATACATCTTCGTGGCCCTGGGCCTGTTGCTGCTGATCGGCATGGCAGGCCATATCGGCACGCTCAATTCGGTGATCTGGGCGGTGATCGCCACGCTGCCGCTGCCGATCGGGCTGGTCTGGTTGTTCCGTCACGGGCAGGTCTTTTCACGACTGGAGGCCTTTGCGGAAAAGCTGCTCGGCGGGCCTTCTCGGTTCACCGAGCTGCTCGACGGCGCCCGTCTGGACGACGAAGTGCGCAAGCTGTACGGCAAGCCCGCACGCCTCACGATCGCTTGCGCCTGGCAGGTCGCAGGCTTCGTGGTGGGCAGCTTCGAAAGCTGGCTGGCGCTGTATCTGCTGGGCTATCCCATTTCCGTTTGGGACGCGATTGCCATCGAGGCGACCACGCAGGCGGTGCGCCACATCATCTTCTTCGTGCCAGCGGGACTGGGCGTGCAGGAGGGCGGCCTGGTGCTGTTCGGCAATATCATCGGCCTGCCCGCGGACGCTGCGATCGCCTTGTCGCTGGTCAAACGCGCACGTGAGGTAGGCTTTGGCGTGCCTGCGCTATTGTCGTGGCAGTGGGCGGAAGCACACCGCCTGCACCGCCGCTGGCTGTCGCGCCGCAAGCCATCACTGGCCGATGCACCAGACCGGAAGTTGTCGTAACACCACGAGGTGAAACCGTGTCCCATGACGCCGTAGCCGCCGCCGACCACAGCATGCGCCACTGGGCTGGCAACGAACCGGGACGCATCAAGATCGGTTCCGATGCCCACAAGCGGCTGTTCTGCCGGATGATCCTGGACACGCACAACCCGTATAAGCCGGCCGTGATCGAATGGCCGGCGCTGGATGCGGACACCTTGCATCGCATCACCTCGCTGCCGATCTGGGATATCGCCGTGCAGACCGAGGGCAAGGCCAAGCTGCGCGTGGCGACCTATACGAATACCGTCACCGATCCGCTGCTGCATGAAGCGCTGACCATGGATGGCGATGAGGAAGCGCGCCACAAGGTGGTGTTGAGCAAGATGGTGGCGGCCTACGGCATCACCCTGGCGCCCGAGCCCGAATACGAAATACCGAAAGATTCCGAATGGGGCTGGCTGGTCACCGGCTACAGCGAATGCATCGACAGTTTTTTCGCCTTCGGCCTGTTCGAGTCGGCCAAGCGCACCGGTTATTTCCCGGCCGAACTGGTGGACACGTTCGAGCCGGTGATGCAGGAAGAGGCGCGCCATATCCTGTTCTTCGCCAACTGGGTGGCGTGGTATCGCAAGCAGTTGCCGTGGTGGCGGCGCCCGGCGTTCGAGCTGAAAGTGCTGCGGGTGTGGCTGTTTCTGATCTGGGAACGCATCGGCATCGCCAAGGGCCTGGACAACAACGGCGAGATGCAGGACGCCAACTTCACCATCACCGGTCATCAGCAGATTGGCCTGGACCTGAAGATCGGCGAGTTGCTGGACATGTGCCTGGCGCAGGACAGTTTCCGCATGGGCGGCTACGACGAGCGCCTGCTGCGGCCCACCTTCGTGCCGCGCATGGCCCGCATGGCCCGCCGTTTCATGCGCTCCTACAACAAGCAGACTAGCGATGCAGACTGAGAAACCCCTGTGGGAGCGCACCCTGTGCGCGAACGCATCGCGCTAGCGATGCAAGCTAAACCATGCCACCGCATCTTCCAGCGCCAGCCGCACCGGCCCTGCCGCATAACCCAACTCCCGCTCCGCCTTGGCACTGCTGAAGTACATCCGCTTGCGCGACATGCGCACCTCTTCCACGGTGGCGATCGGCGGCTTGCCCGTCATGCGCGCCCAGGCCTCTGCCATGTACGCCACCGGCATCACCGCGCCATGCGGCAGGCGCCAACGCGGCGGCGTGCCGCCCACGATCTCGGCAATCTCGAACAACAGCTCGCGCAGGCTCATGTCCGCGCCGCCCAGGATGTAGCGCTCGCCCACCACGCCGTGCTTGAACGCCAGCCAGTGCCCATCGGCGACGTCGTCCACATGCACGACGTTGAGCCCGGTATCCACATACGCCGGCATGCGACCGGTCATCGCGTCGCGCACGACGCGCCCGGTGGGCGTGGGCTTGATGTCGCGCGGTCCGATCGGGGTGGAGGGATTGACGATCACCACCGGCAATCCTTGCGCCGCGAAACCGGCGACGACTTGCTCGGCAAGAAACTTCGAGCGCTTGTAGTGACCGAGCATATCGGCCAGCGATACCGGCGTGGTTTCACTGCCAGGCGTACCGTCCCTGGGAATGCCCAGCGTCGCCACGCTGCTGGTATAGATCACGCGCGGCACACCGGCCTGCCGCGCCGCCTCGAGCAAGGCGCGCGTACCTTCGACATTGGTCTGATACAGCTCCTGCGGATGCGGCGCCCACAGCCGGTAATCGGCAGCGACATGGAACAAGGCATCGCAGTCGTCGCAAATCCTTGCCAGCGACGTGGCGTTGGTGAGATCGCCTTCGACGATCTCCACGTCCAGGCCCTGCAGGTTGCGCCGGTCGGAACCGGCGCGGGCCAGCACGCGCACATGATGATCCTCGCGCAGCAGCCGCCGCACCACGGCGGAGCCGACGAATCCGGTGGCGCCAGTAACTAGCGACCGCACGGAAGCAATACCAAGGTATACACGACCATCGCCAGCCTGGACCCTGGACACATAAGGCAGTCGTTCCCTGAACTCGGGGAGGAGTGGGAGGTCATTATGTACGAACGACGCAGACATCGGCGCGTGCGGCAACGGTAGTCGCATCGGCGCCACCGGCACCAGTGCCTGTCCGGTCGGCGTCCGCTTTCCCCAGGCTTTCAAAGCGTATCCACGCGTCTCTACGAATCGATGACATTCGCTTTGATCAGATGGGCGGCGTCTCTCACAGACAGGGTGATACCATGCCGATGTCGCTGGATTCTCTGTATGTGAATACTAAGAAGGCCGAGGCATGCCCATGTTTGAAGCGAAACACGCCGCTGCGATCGCCCCAAGCAACGCCGGCGCTTACCAGGAAGCCATTCTTCCCAAGGTGTCACGAACCTTTGCCCTGACGATTCCGCAATTGCCACCGGCATTGCGCGACGTCGTGGCCAACGCGTACCTGCTCTGTCGCATCGCCGACACCATCGAAGACGAACCCGCGTTCAGCGCGGAAGAAAAAGGCCGCTACGAAAAAGCCTTCGTCGACGCCGTGACCGGGCGCATCGACGCACGCGAATTCGCCGCCCACATCGCGCCGCGACTTTCCGACGCCACTTCGGAAAGCGAACGCGACCTGATGTTCCGGCTGCCGCTGGTGCTGGAAATCACCGAATCGTTCAATCCTGTCCAGCACGACGCCATCGTCGAATGCCTGCGCGTGATGTCGCAAGGCATGCACGATTTCCAGCGCGTGGTCGGCCTGCAAGGACTGGACACGCAGCGCGACATGGATCGCTACTGCTATCACGTCGCGGGCGTGGTCGGCGAGATGCTGACCAAGCTGCTGATCGATTTCGAACCGGAACTGGTGCCGCAGACGCGGACTCTGATGCGCCTGGCCATTTCGTTTGGCCAGGGCCTGCAGATGACCAATATCCTCAAGGACCAGTGGGAAGACCGCAGCCACGGCGTGTGCTGGCTGCCGCACGATGTGTTTGCGCGCCACGGCGTGGAGCTGCAGGACCTTAGTGCCGGCCAGCAGGATGCGCACTATGCCGACGCCATGATCGAGTTGATCGGCATCGCGCACGCGCATCTGTGCCGCGCGGTCGAGTACACGCTGATCGTGCCGGCGCGCCACGCCGGTTTCCGGCGCTTCTGCCTGTGGAGCATCGGCCTGGCCGTGCTCACGTTGCGCAATCTGCAGGACAGGCTCGACTTCTCCTCCGGCACGCAGGTAAAGGTGTCGCGTGCTGCCGTCGCGCAGACCATCGGCTTGACGCGCCTGAGCGACAAGTACGATCCGGCCGTACGCTTTCTGTTCGGCGCGGCGGCGCGCAAGCTGCCGCTCACGCCCCTGGCAGCGGAGTGGGACGTGCCCCAGGCCGGCAACGCCGCCTGGCCGTGGCGACGGACATCGCAGTATAAAAACGCGCGATCGCTATGACGGATTCACCAGCCACCGTCGCCGACCCTGCCCCGCCCAACACGCGTCAACCGACTCTCGATCCCGGCCTTGTCGATCCGGATCGCATCGACCGGGCCATCGATCGGGCGCGACAGGCCCTGATGGCGCGTCAGCGCGCGGACGGTCACTGGTGTTTCGAATTTGAAACGGACTGCACGATTTCGTCCGAGTACATCCTGATGATGCATTTCATCGACGAGATCGATGAGGTGCTGCAGGAG
>NZ_JBFTRY010000168.1:0-7581 GCF_056399745.1 Dyella sp. 01N36 | reverse complement strand
AGCGCACCCTGTGCGCGACAAACCTACGGAGCGGTACACCGCAGCGTGACTGTCGCGCACAGGGTGCGCTCCCACAGACAAGCCAAGCGCCAGGCGCGCATCCAGTGCGCCAGCTGTGACCCACAGCCGATGCGCAGCGAGGCCCCGCTTTAAGTCCTCGGCGATTCGGGCGCGTTGCGCAGCGCTTTGAGGTACCCGCTGTGTACCCTCGGAGGTTGTCCCACAACAGCTCGCCTCAAGCGTTCGGGCTTATCCCAACACGATGCTGCGGGCGTTATCCGGCCATTCTCTTTGGGTTACTTTCGACGCGAAGCTAGTCCCGTGGGATCTCTTGGGCCAGCAAGAGAAAAGTGACTCGAGCGGCGGCAGCCGTTCGAAACGCCCGCCGCGCAGGCGGCAAGCTGGCCGTAATGCGACAACCAGAGCCCAAGCTCTGAATGAGCAGCCATGCGACGGTTGAAAAGCGCCTCAGGCCAACGCCGGGACCGGCAAAAGGGAAATCCCGCCCCCCGCCGGGACGACGAGCAAGCAGATGCGGCTCCGGGGCAAGCCCCGCCCCATCCAAACCTGCCCCAAACGAGGAAGGCAGGCTCCAAACCCCGTCAACCCGTTGCGATTCCAAGCAAATCCGGCAACCCTACGCGCTGACCCGCCTTCCGGCGGGCTGTCGTATTCATGCTATGCCGCCCCAGGGTGGCCAACAGGGGACCAATGACATGACGGGACGACTTTCGTGAGCGGCAATCTTTCTCAGACCGAAAATCGCAAAGAGCTGACCGTTCGCGGTCTCATCCTGGGCGTGATCATCACGGTGGTGTTCACTGCCGCCAACGTCTTCTTTGGCCTCAAGGCCGGCCTCACCTTCGCCACATCGATTCCCGCGGCGGTGATTTCCATGGCCCTGCTGCGCGGGTTCAAGGATTCCACCATCCAGGAAAACAACATCGTGCAGACCATCGCGTCGGCGGCGGGCACGTTGTCGTCGATCATCTTCGTGCTCCCGGGCATGATCATGATCGGCTGGTGGACCGGCTTCCCGTTCTGGACCTCGTTTGCCGTGTGTGCCTTGGGCGGCATCCTGGGCGTGATGTATTCGATCCCGCTGCGCCGTGCACTGGTGACGACCTCCGACCTGCCGTACCCGGAAGGCCTGGCCTGCGCCGAGGTGTTGAAGGTCGGCAGTGGCGACGATGCCGATGCAGGCAGTGTGGAAGAAGGCCGTGCGGGTCTGCTTGCCGTGCTGTGGGGCTCCATCGTTTCCGCCGTGTTTGCGGTGATCGTGGCCACCCAGGTGTTCGCCAGCGACTTCGTGCGCTACTTCCGCGTGGGCGACAAGGGTTCGGTCAGCGGCTTCGACTTCAATCTTTCCTTCGCGTTGTTCGCCATTGGCCACCTGGTGGGCCTGTCGGTGGGTATCGCCATGCTGATTGGCGCGATCATCGGCTGGGGCTGGGGCGTGCCGCATTACTCGCTGCTGGGCGACATGAGTGCGTCGGTGGCGGATCTGGCCAATGGCACCTGGAGCCACAAGGTTCGTTTCGTCGGTGCGGGCGCGATCGGCGTGTCGGCCATCTGGACACTCGCCAAGCTGGTGAAGCCGGTGATCAGCGGCCTGACTTCGGCCATGGCTGCCTCCAAAGTGCGCAAGGCCGGCAAGGCCGACTCGCTGCCGCGCACCGAGCGCGACATCCCGATTGGCATCGTGGGCCTGATCACGCTGGCCTGCTTCGTGCCGATCGCCTGGTTGCTCGGTTACTTCGGTGAGATCAGCGGCCTGGGTGCCCATGTCGGCGTGCTCGCCATCGGCGGCGTGGCCTTCGTGGTGCTGATGGGCTTCTTTGTCTCCACCGTGTGCGGCTACATGGCCGGCCTGATCGGTTCGTCCAATAGCCCGCTGTCGGGCGTGGGCATCCTGGTGGTGATCGCAGCCGCCTTGCTGCTGGTGGCGTTCGTGAAGCCGTACGTCGGCCCGGAAGAAGGCAAGGCGCTGGTGGCGTTTGCGCTGTTCATCACCGCGGTGGTGTTCACCGTGGCGGCCATCGCCAACAACAACCTGCAGGATCTCAAGACGGGTCAGCTGGTGGACGCCACGCCGTGGCGTCAGCAGGTGGCGCTGGTGATCGGTGTGATCGCGGGCGCAGCGGTGATCCCGCCGGTGCTCGACCTGCTCAACAAGGCCTATGGATTTGTCGGTGTGGCGGGCGTGGGTGCGCATGCGCTGCCGGCGCCACAGGCCGGCCTTATTTCGGCGCTGGCGAACGGCGTGATCACCGGCAATATCGACTGGAGCCTGATCATCACCGGCATCTGGATCGGCGTGGCGATCATCATCGTCGACGAGATCCTGGCGCGGACCACCAAGCACATGCGCATACCGCCGCTGGCGGTAGGCCTGGGCATCTATCTGCCGACGGTCAGCACGCTGATGGTGGTGGTCGGTTCGGTGGTCGGCTGGTATTTCGATCGTCGTGCCGATCGTTCGAAGAAGCCTGAAACCACCAAACAGCTTGGCGTGCTGCTGGCCTCCGGCTTGATCGTGGGCGAGAGCATTATTGGCGTCCTGATCGCAGCGATCGTGGCATTCGCGGACCGCCTGGGTTTCAGCAACCTGCAAGCGCCCTTGGCACTCGTGGGACCTGAGTTTGCCGACAAGGCCCAGTGGATCGGCGGCATCGCCTTCGCGGTGATCGTGCTGGTGCTGTACCGCTGGATTGCCCGCATGGCCAACGGACTGGGCGCCAAGTCCTGACATCACACGGTCGCGACCTGCCTGAAGCGGGCGCGACCGAATGTCATGCCTGCATGCCACGATCGAACAGAAGAGCACGTTGACCGGCTATCCTAGACGGTCGCGAATATCTTGCGCGATGGTCATGTGGAGGCGGTAAACGCGTGGTGGAGCAGACAGGGGCCCAAGCCCCGATTTCCGGTGAAATGCTTGCACGCCCTGGCCTGATGGCCAGGTTGCGCAGGCTTGCCGGTCCGCTGCTTTCGGTGGCCATGCTGTGCCTGGCGCTATGGGCGCTGCACCGCCTGGCCAGCGAGGTGAGCTACCGCGAGGTGGCACGCTACGTTCACGGACTGGAGAACTACCGCGTCGCCCTGGCCGTGCTGCTCACTGCCGGCAGTTACGGCGTGATGATTCTCTACGACTGGTTCGGCCTCAAATACATCGGCAAGCGTTTGCCGGGTCCGCAGGTCAGCCTGATCTCCTTCATCAGCTACGCCTTCAGCAATGCGCTGGGCATGGCCTTGTTGATCTCCGGTTCCATCCGCTACCGCTTCTACATCCAGGCCGGACTTTCCACGGCCGAAGTGGCGAAGGTGGTGGTCTACACCACGCTGAGTTTCTGGCTGGGCCTGAGCGCGCTCACCGGCGTCACCTTGCTGCTGGTGCCGATTCCGCCGTCCTTGCCGCTGGCCAGCTGGCGCATTCCGGTGGCCGCGGTGCTCACCCTGATCCCGCTGCTGTGGATCGTGGGCAATCGCCTGCTTGGACGTCCATTGCGTATTTGGCGATGGCGCCTGAGTTTGCCGACCACCCTGGTCGCCACGCGGCAGGTGTTGGTCGGCGCGGTGGATTGGGGTTTGGCCGCCTATGTGCTTTATCTGCTGATGCCCAATCAGGTGGACACGGGTTTCGGGCATTTCCTTGCGATCTTCGTGCTGGCGCAGATCGCCGGCTTGATCAGTCACGTGCCCGGTGGCCTGGGCGTGTTCGAGGCGGTGATGCTGGCCGGCTTCGGCGCCGAAGGAAACCAGGGCCTGGAAGCGCCCATCCTCGGCGCGCTGGCGGCGTATCGCCTTATCTATTATTTCCTGCCGCTGTTCGCGGCGACCGTGGTGGTGCTGTGGCGCGAAGCGCGCGGGCTGCGCCAGAAGACGCAGCTGGCGCCGTGGTTCACCGGTTTGCTGCCGCCGTTCTTCGCGGGCCTGACGCTCGTGTCGGGCGCGGTGCTGCTCTTCTCGGGTGCCACCTCGGCGCTGCCCACGCGCATGGCCATCCTGCGCGACGTGCTGCCGCTGGCCGTGCTGGAAGTGTCCCACTTCCTTTCCAGCGTGGTCGGCATGATGTTGCTGATTCTTGCGCGCGGTCTGCAGCGGCGACTCGATGCAGCCTATGTGCTCACACTGATCCTGCTGGTGCTGGGCGCGGTGCTGTCGCTGCTCAAGGGCATCGATTACGAAGAAGCCACGCTGTTGTCGGTGCTGGCGCTCGCGCTGGCGCCGGCGCACAAGTTGTTCTATCGCCGCGCGTCGATGTTCAGCGCGAGCTTCTCGTGGGGCTGGATCATCGCCATCGTGGCGGTGCTCGGCTGTGCGGGCTGGCTGGTCGGCTTCAGCTACAAGCACGTGGAATACAGCAACAACCTGTGGTGGGAATTCAGCTTCTATCACGGCGGTGCGCCGCGTGCGCTGCGCGCATTGGTGGGCGCGACCACCGCTGGCCTGTTGTTTGCGCTGGCCAACCTGATCCGCCCCGTGCGGCCGGACCTGCACCTGCCAAGCGAAGAAGACCTGCAGCGCGCGCTGCCGCTGATCAAGAACTACAACTCCGCCCAGGCGCATCTCGCCCTGATGGCGGACAAGACCCTGCTGTTCGATGCCGACAACCGCGCCTTCATCATGTACGACGTGGAAGGCCGCAGCTGGGTGGCCATGGGCGATCCCGTCGGCGAGGACGAAGAAGCGCGCCGCGAACTGGTGTGGACTTTCCGCGACCAGTGCGAACGCGCCGGCGGCTGGCCGCTGTTCTACCAGGTGCGCCAGGACGATCTGGACCTGTACCTGGAAGTGGGCATGAACTTCCTCAAGATCGGCGAAGAGGCCCGCGTGGAACTGGCCGGCTTCAACCTCGACGGCAAGTCCAAGAAGGTATTGCGCAACACCATCAACAAGCTCACCCGCGAAGGCATGCGCATGGAGATCGTGCCGGCCGACGCGGTGGCTGCGCTGATCCCGCAACTGAAAAAAATTTCCGATGCGTGGATGCGCGACAAGGGCGTGCGCGAGAAGGGCTTCTCGCTGGGCACCTTCGATGCGCGCTATCTCGAACGCACGCCGATGGCGCTGGTGTGGCAGGGCGAGGAGTTGGTGGCCTTCGCCAATCTATTCCTCACCGACAACAAGGAAGAGGCCTCGCTGGACCTGATGCGCCATCTGCCCGACGGCACGGCCGGCATCATGGACTTCCTGTTCATCAGCCTGATGCAGTGGTCCAAACAGGAAGGCTACCGCTGGTTCAACCTCGGCATGGCACCGTTTTCCGGCCTGCAGAATCGCCGCAGCGCGCCGCTGTGGAGCCGCCTGGGTGCGATGCTGTTTGGTCGCGGCGAGCGCTTCTACAACTTCCGCGGCCTGCACAAGTACAAAGACAAATTCGATCCCGTGTGGGAGCCTCGTTATCTTGCGGTGCCCAATGGCATCGCCCTCCCGCTGGTGTTCGCCAATGTGGCAAGCCTCATTTCGGGTGGACTGTCAGGCATGGTGCGCCGTTGAAACGACTCTGGAAGTGGTTCGCTCTCGTTGTGTTGATTGCCGCCGCCGTCGGCCTGTGGGCCTGGCAGCCCTGGCATCACGCCAGCATGCAGGAGTCACTGGTGCAGGTGCCTGCGCAGGCCGGCGTCACGCCGCTGGCGGGGCGCGAGGATGTAGTGGCGATTTTCTATTCCGGCGATGGCGGCTGGCGCGATCTGGACCAGTCGTTGGGCAAGATCATCGCCTCGCACGGCATCCCGGTGCAGGGCGTAAGTCTGCTGCAGTACTACTGGCGCAATCGTCCGGCGAAGGAGTCGGCCGTCGATCTGGATGCCTTGATCGCGCAGGCGGTGTCGCAACCGGGCAAGAAGCGCGTATGGCTGATTGGTTTCTCTTTCGGCGCCGACGTGCTGCCTTCGGTGATCGATCAGTTGAGCCCTGAGGGCCGCGCGCGCATCGCCCAGGTGGTACTGCTGTCACCCAGTCACGACGTCAATTTCGAAATCGAAATGGAAGGCTATATGAAGGAGGGATGGTGGAAGACGCACACCCAGGACTTCTTCCAGTGGCTCAATCCCGTGCAGCATTACGACGCGCTGCCGCCGCTCGAAGCATTGAATGATCACCCGCCGGTGGTCTGCTACTACGGGGTCAAGGATAAGGACGACGCGCTTTGCGCCGATCCGAAGCTGCCGAGCTGGATCAAGGTCTACGAAAAGACCGGCGATCATCATTTCGATTACAACTACGAAGGCCTGGCGCAGCAGATGATTCACGATCTGCCAGCGGCACAGTAAGCGTCTGCCACCTTGTGGGAGCGCACCCTGTGCGCGACGGGTTGGCGAAGCGAAGGCGCTGCCGCGCCTTGTTCGCGCACAGGGTGCGCTCCTACAAGGATTCGGTGGATGGATGCGATGACTGACCCTCAGGCTCAACGCAACACCGGCATCGACCTGCTGCGCGGCTTCTCCATTCTGCTGGTGGTGCTGCACCACATCGGCCTGCGCATTCCGCTGCGCAAGACGGCCTTGCTCGACGTGCTGCCGAGGAAGTTGCTGACGGCTCTCAATTTCAACGGCTACGAAGCGGTCTTCATCTTCTTCGTGATCTCGGGCTTTCTGATCACCAGCAACGCGCTGCGTCGCAGTGGTTCGTTGGCCGGCATCGACCTGCGTGCGTTCTATGCCCGACGCTTCTCGCGCATCGCTCCCTGCCTGCTGTTGCTGGTGTTCGTGCTCAGCTTGCTGCATTTAGCGGGCGCGCCGGATTACGTGATCGATCGGGCAGGGCAGTCGTTGCCACGCGCCATCGTGGCGGCGCTCGGCTTCCATCTGAACTGGTACGAAGGGATGACCGGTTACCTGCCGGGCAACTGGGACGTGCTGTGGTCGCTGTCTATCGAGGAAGTGTTTTATCTCGGCTTCCCCATCGTCTGCCTGCTGACTCGGCGTAATTGGGTCCTAGTGCCGATGCTGATCGCATTGGCGGTGTCGCTGCCGTGGACGCACGCCGCGTTGGCCGACAATGAGATCTGGCAGGAGAAGGCTTATCTGCCCGGCATGGCGGCGATTGCCACCGGTGTGCTCGGCGCGCTGATCGTGCAACGTTGGCGCAGCCTGCCGCGCGCTGCGGTCTGGATGCTGGCCGTCGTGGGCGTCCTGGGTCTGTACCTGGTGATGCTCGAGGGCATGCTGCTGTGGCAGACGATGCGCGATGGCTACATGCTCGTGCTTACCGGGTCTGCACTTTGCATGGTGTTGGCCAGTGCATGGTCGCGTGCTGCCGCATGGCGAGGCTTGGGCTGGCTGCGTTCGTGGGGGCGGCTGAGCTACGAGATCTACCTCACCCACATGTTCGTCGTGTACAGCGTGATGCGGATCTACAAGGCGATGGGCGGGGATATCGCCTACGGTTATCTCTGGTATCTGCCGGCGTTGCCGATCTGCTGGCTGTTGGGCAAGGGCATGGAGCGTTGGGTATCGACGCCCGCGGAGCGATGGTTGCGGGAGCGCATGTTGCCTGAGCGTGCAGCATCCGCCGCAGTACAAGGCGCCACCTTGTAGGAGCGCACTTGTGCGCGACCATCCTACGGAGCGGTACACC
>NZ_JBFTRY010000167.1:0-7598 GCF_056399745.1 Dyella sp. 01N36 | reverse complement strand
GACGTCATCTACAAGCAGCCCCTGTGGCTGCACAAGCAGGGCCTCGACGAGATCGTGGTCAAGCGCCTGGGCCTGCAGGTCGGCCCGGCGGATCTTTCCTCGTGGGTGCGTACCGTCGAAGCGGTGGAGCATCCCAAGGACGAGGTCACCGTGGCCATCGTCGGCAAGTACGTCGAGCACAAGGACGCATACAAGTCCCTGGGCGAGGCCTTGCGCCATGGCGGCATCAAGCAGCTGACCCGCGTCAATCTCAACTGGGTTGATTCGGAGCAGGTCGAAGCCGAAGGCGCCGCCAAGGCGCTGGGCAATGCCGACGCCATCCTGGTGCCGGGCGGTTTCGGTAAGCGCGGCTTCGAAGGCAAGGTGCTGGCGGCCAAGTACGCCCGCGAGAAGGGCGTGCCGTATTTCGGCATCTGCTACGGCATGCATGCAGCCGTGGTGGACTTCGCCCGCAACGTGGCGGGTCTGACCGAAGCCGACTCCAGCGAAAACGACCGCAACAGCCCCGATCCGGTGATCGGCCTGATCACCGAGTGGACCACCGCCACGGGCGAAGTCGAGCAGCGCAGCGAGCGCTCCGACCTGGGMGGCACCATGCGCCTGGGCGCGCAGGAATGCCGCCTCAAGGCCGGCACGCTGGCGCGCGAGCTGTACGGCCAGGACGTGGTGCGCGAGCGCCATCGTCACCGCTATGAATTCAACAACCGCTACCGCCAGACCTTCGAAGACCTCGGCCTGGTGATCTCGGGCAAGTCGATGGATGACCTGCTGGTCGAGATCGTCGAGCTGCCGCAGCAGAAGCATCCGTGGTTCCTCGGCTGCCAGGCGCATCCGGAGTTCACCTCGACCCCGCGCGACGGCCATCCGCTGTTCATTGGTTTTGTGCAGGCCGCCCGTGAGTTCAAGGCAGTGCGCGAAGGCGAGCGTCTTGCGAAGGAGTCGGTCGCATGAAGCTGTGTGGCTTCGAGGTCGGCCTGGACCAGCCGCTGTTCCTGATCGCCGGCCCTTGCGTGGTCGAGTCCGAGCAGTTGCAGATGGACACCGCCGGCAAGCTTAAGGAAATCACTGGCCGGCTCGGCATCAACTTCATCTTCAAGTCCAGCTTCGACAAGGCCAATCGCTCGTCGGGCAACAGCTTCCGCGGCCCCGGCCTGGAAGCAGGCCTGAAGATCCTGGGCGAAGTGAAGCGCCAGCTCGGCGTGCCCGTGCTCACCGACGTGCACGAATACACGCCAATGAACGAAGTGGCCGCCGTGGTCGACGTGCTGCAGACGCCGGCCTTTCTGTGCCGCCAGACCGACTTCATCCAGAACGTGGCGCGCGCCGGCAAGCCGGTGAACATCAAGAAGGGCCAGTTCCTCTCGCCGTGGGAGATGAAGAACGTGGCCGACAAGGCCAAGGCCGTCGGCAACAACGACATCATGGTGTGCGAGCGCGGCGCCAGCTTCGGCTACAACAACCTGGTGTCGGATATGCGCTCGCTCAGCGTGATGCGTGATACCGGCTGCCCGGTGGTGTTCGATGCCACCCACTCGGTGCAGTTGCCGGGCGGGCAGGGCACGAGCTCGGGCGGTCAGCGCGAATTCGTGCCGGTGCTGGCGCGTGCCGCGGTGGCGGTGGGCGTGGCCGGCCTGTTTGCCGAAACGCATCCCGATCCTTCCAAGGCGCTCAGCGACGGCCCCAATGCCTGGCCGCTGGACAAGATGGAAGCGCTGCTGGAAACCCTGCTCGAACTCGATCAGGTCACCAAGCGCCACCGGTTCCTCGAAGACACGCTGTAACGGCTCTGATCCGCCTCGGGGGAGGCGAATGAAGCGCATCCCCCGCAGATCAGGCAGGATGTCTCCCCCTCGCTTCATTCACCTCATCAAGCAACGGATCCCATGAGCACCGAAATCACCCGCATCCACGCACGTGAAATCCTCGATTCCCGCGGCAACCCCACGCTTGAAGCGGAAGTGACGCTGGCCGGCGGCGGCTTTGGCCGCGCTGCCGTGCCGAGCGGTGCATCGACGGGTTCGCGCGAAGCGGTGGAGCTGCGCGACGGTGACAAGGCCCGCTACCTGGGCAAGGGCGTCAAGAACGCGGTTGGCAATGTCAACGGCGCCATCGCGAGCGCGCTGAAGGGCTTTGACGCCGCCAACCAGGGCGGTCTCGACGCCAAGCTGATCAACCTCGACGGCTCCCCGAACAAGGGCAAGCTGGGCGCCAACGCCATCCTCGGCGTCTCGATGGCTGCCGCGCATGCCGTTGCGGCGCAGAACCGCCAGCCGCTGTGGCAGTACCTCGCCAGCATCAACGGCACCACTGGCAAGCCCGGTTCGCTGCCGGTGCCGATGATGAACATCATCAACGGCGGTGCGCATGCCGACAACAACGTCGACGTGCAGGAATTCATGGTGCTGCCGGTGGGCGTGTCCAGTTTCAGCGAGGCGCTGCGCGCCGGCGCCGAAATCTTCCACGCGCTCAAGAGCGTGCTCAAGGGCAAGGGCCTGAACACGGCGGTGGGTGACGAAGGTGGCTTCGCGCCGGACCTGCGTTCCAACATCGAAGCGCTCGACACCATCCTCGAAGCGATCGGCAAGACCGGCTACAAGGTGGGCAGCGAGATCCTGCTCGGCCTCGACGTGGCCAGCTCGGAATTCTTCAAGAACGGCAAGTACGACCTGGAAGGCGAAGGCAAGGTCTACACGCCGGAACAGTGGGTCGACGTGCTGGCCAGCTGGGCCAAGCAGTACCCCATCGTCACCATCGAAGACGGCATGGGTGAGGGCGACTGGGACGGCTGGAAGCACCTGACCGACAAGCTCGGCCAGAACATCCAGCTGGTCGGCGACGATCTGTTCGTCACCAACCCGACCATTTTCCAGGAAGGCATCGACAAGAAGATCGCCAATGCCATCCTGATCAAGGTCAACCAGATCGGCACGCTGTCCGAAACGCTGGAAGCCATCGCCATGGCCGATAAGGCCAAGTACGCAGCGATCGTCTCGCACCGCTCGGGCGAAACGGAAGACACCACGATTTCCGATATCGCTGTTGCTACGACCGCCACCCAGATCAAGACCGGTTCGCTGTGCCGCACCGATCGCGTGGCCAAGTACAACCAGCTGCTGCGTATCGAAGAGGCTCTGGGCTCGGCCGCGCGCTATGCCGGTCGCGACGCGTTCCCGAACCTGGCCAAGCTGCCGGGCTGATAGGAGCGCACTACGCCGATGCTGCGTTGGGTTGCCCTGATCCTGGTCCTGGTCCTGATCGCTCTGCAGGTAAAACTGTGGAGCGGCACGGGCGGCGTGCACGGCGTGGAAACGCTGCGTGCCGCCGTGAAAAAACAGGGCGAGGACAACGACAAGCTGACCCAGCGCAACCAGGCGCTGGGCGCGGATGTGAGCGACCTCAAGCACGGCGAGCAAGCCGTCGAGGCACGCGCCCGCGCCGAGCTTGGCCTGATCAAGCCAGGCGAGACGTTCTACCAGGTCGTTGAAAAGCCGGGCGCCACGCAGGCGCCCGCGTCCGCAACCTCCACCAACGGCAACCCATGAACGCGCCGCTCTGGTGCGTCGTGCCGGCGGCGGGGCGCGGCACGCGCGTTGGTGGCAGCATCCCCAAGCAATACCTGCCGCTGGCCGGCCGGCCGCTGATCCTGCACACGCTGGAGCGGCTGGCGTCGCATCCCCGCATCGCCGGCCTGATGGTGGTGCTGGGCGACAACGACGGTCACTGGCCGGGTGTCGATCTTCTCTACGGCAAACCCGTGCTCACCACGTTGGGCGGTGCGGAGCGTTGCGACTCGGTGCTCGCCGGCGTGCGCGCCTTGCCACCCGAAGTAAGCGACGACGGTTTCGTGCTGGTACACGACGCAGCACGCCCCTGCGTGCGCGAAGGCGACATCACGCGTCTGCTCGATCTGGGCATGCCTGCCGGCGGCGGCATGCTGGGAGCACCACTGCGCGATACGCTCAAGCGAGCCAATGACGCGGGACGCAGCGAAGTCACCGAACCACGCGATCATCGCTGGCGCGCCTTCACCCCGCAGATGTTCCGTCGCGGCGAGCTTTCGGCCGCGCTGAAGGCGGCTTACGCTGCCGGCGTGACGGTGAGCGACGAGGCCATGGCGATGGAGCGCGCCGGCTTCGCGCCATTGCTGGTCGAGGGCGCCGAAGACAATATCAAGGTCACCACGGCAACGGATTTCGCGCTTGCGGAGTTCCTGTTGTCGCGTATGAAATGAGCCCGCGAGGCTCCAAGGAGTACCCATGATGCGCATCGGACAGGGCTTCGACGTCCACACTTTCGGCGAAGGCGATCACGTGATGCTGGGCGGCGTGCGCGTGCCGCACACCCACGGCGTGGTGGCGCACTCCGATGGCGACGTGGTGATCCATGCGCTGTGCGACGCCATTTTCGGTGCGCTGGCGCTGGGTGATATCGGCCGGCATTTCCCGCCCAGCCAGGAACAGTGGCGCAATGCCGACAGCCGCGTCTTTCTCCGTCATGCCGCCAAGCTGATGCGCGAACAGGGCTACACGCTGGGCAACGCCGATGTCACCGTGATCTGCGAAGCGCCCAAGGTCGGTCCGCACTCGCTGGCGATGCGCGAGGCCGTGGCCGAGGAGCTGCGTTGCGAACTCGGCCGCATCAGCATCAAGGCCACCACCACCGAAAAGCTCGGCTTCACCGGCCGCGGCGAGGGCATTGCGGCGCAAGCCTGCGTGCTGCTGGTCCTGGCATGAGCGAGATAGGAGGCCGCAGTTCGGCCTCGCGTCTACACGATCAGCTGGACAACATTGCCGACCTGTTGCGGCGACTGCGCGGCCTCGGCCAGCTGCCGGAACCCGACAGCGACCAGGGCTTCCGCGAAGCGCAGGTCGAGCTGCAACGCCTGCTCGATGCGCTGCATCCGGCCGATATCGCCTACGTGCTCGAAGCGCTTCCGTTGGTCGACCGCTTGGCCGTCTGGCAGCGCGTGAAGGCCGATCGCGATGGCGAGATCTTGCTCGAAGTCTCTGATGCAGTGCGCGAATCGCTGATCGCCGACATGGACGACCACGAGATCCTCGCGGCCGTCGAACCGCTGGACGCGGATGAACTGGCCGACCTGGTCGACGACCTGCCCAGCGAAGTGCTGCCCGAACTCATGGCCAGCCTCGATGCGCAACAGCGCGAGCGCGTGCAGGCCGCGATGTCGTATCCGGACGATCAGGTCGGCGCGCTGATGGATTTCGAGATGGTCACCATCCGCGACGACATAAGCCTGGAAACCGTGCTGCGCTACCTGCGCCGTTTCGACGAGCTGCCCGCGCAGACCGACAAGCTGTTCGTGATCAACCACGAGAACCTGCTCACCGGCGTGCTGCCGCTGAACTGGTTGCTGGTGACCTCGCCCGAGAAGCGCGTGAGCGAGGTGATGGCGCCGGACGTCAACACGTTCCATCCCACCGATGACGCGTATGAAGTCGCCCAGGCGTTCGAACGCTACGACCTGGTCAGCGCACCGGTGGTCGATGGCAATGGCCACCTGATCGGCCGCATCACCATCGATGCGATGGTCGACGTGCTGCGTGAAGAGAGCGAAAGCGAGGCCTTGAACCGCGGCGGTCTGCGCGAAGAGGAAGACGTGTTCGCCTCGGTGTGGAAGTCGATCCGCAACCGTTGGGCGTGGCTGGCCATCAACCTGGTCACGGCATTCATCGCATCGCGCGTGATCGGATTGTTCGAAGGCTCCATCCAGCACCTCGTGGCCTTGGCCACGCTGATGCCCATCGTGGCCGGCATCGGCGGCAATTCGGGCAACCAGACCATCACCATGATCGTGCGCGCGTTGGCGCTCGATCAGATCACCGCCGCCAGTGCGCGGCGGCTGTGGCGCAAGGAAATCGCCGTGGCCCTGATCAACGGCCTGGTGTGGGGCAGCGTGATCGGTGCCGTGGCGTGGTGGCTTTACGGCAATTTCCCGCTAGGCCTGGTGATGACCACCGCGATGACGCTCAACCTCGTGCTGGCCGCGTTCTGCGGTGTCGGCATCCCGTTGCTGATGATGCGCATGGGGCGCGATCCCGCGCTGGGCTCCAGCGTGCTGATTACCGCCATGACCGATTCGGGCGGCTTCTTCATCTTTCTCGGTCTCGCCACGCTGTTCCTGATGTAATGCGCCCCCGCGCTTTTCTTCTTTTTGTTGCCGGTCCCGCCGGTGGAGTCCCATGTCCGATCTCGAACTGCCCTATGCCTATGGCAACCCGCCGCTGACCGCCGTGCTGCGCAGTGCGCCCGAAGACTTTCAGGTCGAGGAAATTCTGGGTTACGACGCCGACGGTGAAGGTGAACATGCCTTGCTATGGGTGGAAAAGCGTGGCGCGAACACCGACTGGGTGGCGCGCGAACTCGCGAAGTTCGCCGGCATTCCGCCGCTCAACGTGGGCTATGCGGGACTGAAGGATCGCCATGCGGTGACGCGCCAGACCTTCTCCGTGCAGCTGGCGGGCAAGCCTGATCCCGATTGGTCGACCTTTGCCGCCGAGGGCGTGAAGGTGCTGGCGGCGACGCGTCATACGCGCAAGCTCAAGCGCGGCGCGCTGCGTGGCAACCGCTTCGTGCTGGTGTTGCGTCAGGTCGACGGTGATCGAGCGGTGGCCGATCAGATCCTCAAGCAGATCGCGCAGCGTGGCGTGCCCAATTATTTCGGCGAGCAGCGGTTTGGTCGCGAGGGAGGCAACGTGGCGCAGGCCCGTGCGATGTTTGCCGGGCGGCGCGTGGATCGCGACAAGCGACACTTCCTGTTGTCGGCTGCAYGCTCGCATATTTTCAATGCTGTGCTGGCTGCGCGTGTTGAGCGCGATGCGTGGGATTCGCCGATGGAAGGGGAGATCTGGTCGCTGGCGGGGTCGCGCTCGTGGTTTGGGCCGGAGCCGTTCGACGCGACGTTGTCGCAGCGATTGGCTACGGGGGATATTCATCCGTCGGGGCCGTTGTGGGGGCGTGGCGAGACGCCTGCGCAGGGTGAGGTGGCGTCGCTGGAGAACGCCGTAGCTGCCGACAATGCGGATCTTGCCGATGGGTTGGTGGGGGCGAAGATGGATCAGGAGCGTCGGGCGTTGCGGATGATTCCGCAAAACCTGTCCTGGCGGTGGTTGGAGGATGGGGCGTTGGAGTTGAGTTTTGAGTTGGCGGCTGGGGCGTATGCGACGACCGTTGTTAGGGAGTTGGCGATCACCGGGTGATTTTTTGGGTCGTCATCCTGGCGTGGGCCGGGATCCAGATGCGGTGCGCTGCGGTTGTCGCGTTACCGCCAGCGTGCCGCCTACGCGGCGGGCGTTTCGATCGGCTGCCGCCGCTCGAGTCACTTTTCTTTTGCTGGCCCAAAAGATCCCACGGGACTAGCTTCGCGTCGAAAGTAACCCAAAGAAAATGGCCTGATAACGCCCGCAGCATCGTGCTGGGATAAGCCCGAACGCTCGAGGTAACTGGTTGTGGGACAACCTCCGAGGGTACACAGGGGATACTTCAATGCGCTGCGCAACGCGCCCGAATCGCTGAGGACTTAAAGCCGGGCCTCGCTGCGCATCGGCTGTGAGTCACAGATGGCGCACTTGGTGCCGCGC
>NZ_JBFTRY010000166.1:0-7601 GCF_056399745.1 Dyella sp. 01N36 | reverse complement strand
CCTGTCACAGACACGCTCATCGAGGCCGGGCGGGCGCTCACAGCCTGCCCCCAGGCCCGGTTCGGCTCGGCCTGCATGGTGAAGTGCAGCTCGCCGCCGGCAACGATTTCAGCGTGGCGCAGGAACACCCGGTCCAGCGGCTTGCCGTTGAGGGTGACGCTGCCAACGTAGGGATGGGCGTCATCCAGCGGCTGGGCCGTGACCTTGAAGGTCTTGCCGTTGGACAGGTGCAGGGTCGCGCTGCTCACGAACGGCCGCCCGATGGCGTACTCGTCGCTGGCCGGCGTCACCGGGTAGAACCCGATCGCCGTGAAGATGTACCAGGCCGACATCTGGCCCAGGTCGTCATTGCCGGCCAGGCCATCCGGGCGGGTGGCGTACTGACTGTCCATGATCTGCTTGAGGCGCTTCTGCGTCTGCCACGGCGCGCCAGCGTAGTCGTAGAGATAGGCCAGGTGATGGCTGGGCTCGTTGCCGTGCGCGTACCAGCCGATCAGGCCGGTGATGTCCTCGACGTTGGCGAAGTGCGATTTGTCGACCTTGGCCTCGAACACGCTGTCGAGCTTGGTCACGAAGTTCTGGTCGCCGCCCATCGCCTTGATCAGCGCCGCCACGTCCTGCGGCACATACCAGGAGTACTGCCAGGCGTTGCCTTCGGTGTAGTCGCTGCCGTAGCCGGCCGCATCCGGGTTGAACGGCTCGCGGAAGCTGCCGTCCGTCTTGCGCGCACGCATGAAGCCGGTCTTCGGATCGTATGCATTGCGCCAGTTGCCGGCGCGCTTGTCGAAGGTGGCGGCAATTTCCTTGCGACCCATTGCCTTGGCCATCTGCGCCAGCGACCAGTCGTCATAGGCGTATTCCAGCGTCTTGGAGGCCGCTTCCGGCTCCTTGTCGATGGGTACGTAGCCGAGCTTCATGTAGTCGCCCAGATCGCCATAAGGCGCATAGGTGGCGCTGGCCACCATCGCCTTCAACGCCGCGTCGGCATCGAAGCCACGCACGCCCTTCACATAGGCGTCGGCGATCACCGGCACGGCGTGGTAGCCGATCATGCACCACGTCTCCAGGCCCTGGTACGCCCACACCGGCAGGATGCCGAACGGGCTGGTTTCGCGCGAGGCGATCAGCGAGCGGATGAAGTGGCTGCTGCGCTCGGGCATCAGCAGCGCCATCAGCGGCTGCTGCGCGCGGTAGACATCCCACAGCGACCAGGTGGAGTGGAATTCGAACTTGCCGTTCTTGTCGACGGCCTCGTGCACGGCGTTGTCCGCGCCGCGGAACTGGCCATTCACGTCCATGCTGAGCGTGGGCGACAGCAGCGCGTGATAGAGCGAGGTGTAGAAACCGACGCGCTGATCCTTGCTGCCTTCCACGTCGATCGAGGCGAGTGCCTTGTCCCACTGGCTGCGGGCTTCGGCGCGGCGCGCATCGAAATCCCAGCCCTGGCCTTCGGCATCCAGATTGGCGATGGCGTTGGCTTCGCTCACCGGCGAGATGGCCACCTTCACGCCGAGCGGCTGCTTGAGCGCACCGAAGTCGAACACGCCAACGAGGGCGCGGCCGCTTTGCGCATCGTGGTCTTCCGGTTGATAGCCCGGGCCCTTGAAGCCCTTATAGGGGATGTCGGTCTCGCGGTTGTACAGCGTGCGCGCCTGCATCGGCTGCGAGAAACGCATGGCGAAGCAAAGCTCGCGGCCCGGCGCCCAGCCGCGCGTGGTGCGGCAGCCGGTGACCGTGCCGTCGTCATGCACGCGCAGGCTGGACCACAACACCTTGCCGGCGTAGTCGTAGATGCTCGGGCGCAGATCCAGCAACAGATGCGCCGGCTTGCCAGCCGGGAAGGTATAGCGGTGCCAGCCGATGCGACGGCCCGCGGTCAGCTCGGCGCGCACGTCGTAATCGCTGAGCGTCACCGCGTAATAACCTGCCTGCACCACTTCCGTGTCATGGCTGAAGCGGGAGCGGTAGCCGCTGCCCGGCTTGGCCGGGTCGCCCTGCTCCAGGCGCACGTCGCCGGCAATCGGCATCACCAGGACGTCGCCCAGGTCCGAATGGCCCGAGCCGGAGAAATGGGTGTGGGAGAAACCGAGCAGGCTGCTGTCGCCGTACTGGTAGCCGGCGGCCCACTTATAGGCGTGCTTGAAGTCGGGCATGGCCGAATCCGGCGACAGCTGGATCATGCCGAACGGCACCGTGGCGCCAGGAAAAGTATGCCCGTCGCCGCCGGTGCCGATGCGGGGATCCACATCGACCGAATGCCCCTCGGCAGCCCGCACGCAGGCCGGCGCAGCCAGGGAAATCGACACCGCTGCAGCCAGCAAAGTGGGCAGCCATGCACGGAAACGCGAATTACGCATAGAATTCCCCGAAAGAGTGGATTTGAATCGTTCTAATTTCGCCTGACGCTAACATCTCTGCAGGCATCGTTGCATGCTGCGTCGCGCCATCGAAATCGGTTCCGTTCGTGCGCGGAGGCAGGTACCTTTGGATCGTTCCAATCAACCCAGGCCTGCGATGGAAAGCCAGACCCCGGTCGGTAGAAAGATCACACTCAACGACATCGCAGCCGGCTGCGGTGTGTCCCGCGCCACGGTTTCCCTGGTGCTGCGTGGCAGTCCCCTCGTGAATAAGGTTACCCGGGCACGGGTCGAGGAAGAACTGCGACGCCAGGGATACGTCTATAACCGGGCCGCGGCCAACCTACGCCGGCGTACGTCGTCGAGCGTGGCCCTGGTCATCAACGAACTGGCGAACCCGTTCTTCGCCGAGTTTGCTGCGGGCGTCGACGACGCGCTCGGTACAGCCGGTTTCGTCACCCTGCTCGGCAGCTCCGGCGATTCGGCCGAGCGCGAACATGCCGTGCTCGGTTCGCTGATCGAACACGGACCAGGCGGCATCATCCTGTCGCCCGCCGAAGACAGCGAAGCGCGCAAGGTATTGGCCGCCGTGGGCACCCACACCCCAGTGGTGCTGTTCAACCGTGAACTGGGCGGGGAGCTGCCGGAATACGCGCACTGGGATCGCCTGATGCTCGACAACGAGCGCGGCGCCCGCCAGGCCACCGAACATCTGATCGCGCAGGGCCATCGGCATATCGCCTTTTTTGGCGGCCATGACCATGCCAGCTCCACCCGCGAACGCCATGCGGGCTATACGCAGGCCATGAACGCGGCCGGTCTACCGGTCGAGTCGCACTGGCGCGTGCAAAGCACGCCCACGCGCATGGATGCCGCGCGCGCCGCAGGTTCTCTGTTCGAAGGCCCGGGCTCCGCGCCCACCGCCGCGGTTTGCTACAACGACGCCGTGGCGCTGGGCCTGATGCTCGGCCTGCACCAGCATGGTCGACAGGCGGGCCGCGATTTCGCGGTGACCGGCTTCGACGACATCGCCGAAGCCTCGATGAGCATGCCGTCGCTCACCACGCTGTCCACTGCCCCGCGTGCACGCGGACGGCAGGCGGCCGACATGCTACTCGCTCGCCTGCGCGATCCGCAGGCGCCTTCGGGCACCATCATCGCGCCGGTGGAACTGGTCGTGCGCGAAAGCAGCTGTCCTCTTTCCTGACCCACGGATTCCGCATGGCCTTCGCAGCACCACCCATTCAGTCGGCGACCACGTCGTCGACCACCGGTTCGACGCGCTACACCGACTATCCGATGGCGATGGCGGTCACCACCACGATTTTCTTCATGTGGGGTTTCCTGACCGTCCTCAACGACATCCTGATACCGCATCTCAAGACCGTGTTCGAGCTGAACTACGCACAGGCGATGCTGGTGCAGTTCACCTTTTTCGGCGCGTACTTTTTGATGTCGCTGCCGGCGGGGCGCCTGGTCGCCGCGCTTGGTTACAAGAAGGGCATCGTGGCGGGCCTGACCATTGCTGCCGTGGGCGCGTTCGGCTTTTGGCCGGCGGCGCTGCTGCATTCGTATGCGGCCTTCCTCGCGGCGCTGTTCGTCTTGGCCACCGGCATCACGGTGCTGCAGGTCGCAGCGAATGCGTATGTGGCGCTGCTCGGTCCCGAACGCACCAGCTCCAGCCGCCTCACGCTGGCGCAGGCGATGAATTCGCTGGGCACCACGCTGGGCCCCTGGTTTGGCGGCCTGCTGATTCTTTCCGCCGTTGCCTTCACCGTGCCCGACGCCGTGCGCAAGGCGCCGGAAACCGTGCAGCTGGTGCAGACGCTCAACGATGCGCCGCCCGCGCAGGCGGTTGAGGCGATGCGTCAGGCGCCGCCGGAACGTCTGGTGGCCGCGTTGAACGATGCCGCCGCGACGGCGCTCGATCGCCTGCCCGCGACCGACGTGGCCGCAAGCATTGCGCAACTTCCGCAGGATCAACTGCCGCACGCACTGGACCGGCTCGCCGGCGCCCCGTTGCTGGCCACGCTTTCTGCGCTGTCGCCGCAACAGCTTGCCGCGTTGCCGTCGGCCAATCTTGCTCAGGCGCTGGACAAGCTCGCTTCTTCGCATCTCGATGCCAGCGGCGATGCCCAGTTCGCCAAGGTGCGCGCGAATCTGACGCCGGAGACCGCACAGCAACTGGCCAGCTATCGCCAGAAGCAGGCCGAGCTGGTGCAGAAGCCGTATCTCGGCCTCGGTTGCGCCTTGCTGGTACTGGCGCTGGTGGTGTGGCTGTTCCGACTGCCGCCGCTGACCGAGTCGACCGAAGCGGCCGACACCACGCATCACACGCTGATGGACGCGCTGCGCCACAGCCATGTGTTCTTTGGCGTGCTGGCGATCTTCTTCTACGTGGGCGCGGAAGTGTCCATCGGCAGCTTCCTGGTGAACTACCTGTCGCTGCCGGAGATCGGCCACATGAGCGAACTGCAGGCAGCGCACTACGTGTCGCTGTACTGGGGCGGCGCGATGGTCGGGCGCCTGGCCGGTTCGGCCCTGCTGGTGATCATCAACCCGCGCAAGCTGCTCGCCGTGTTCGCCGGTGTCGCGGGCCTGCTGGTGCTCACCACCATGCTCACCCATGGCGACGTGGCGATGGTCAGCGTGATCGCGATCGGCCTGTTCAACTCGATCATGTTCCCCACCATTTTTGCGCTCGGCATCGAACGCATGGGTCCGCTCACCGGCAAGGCTTCGAGCCTGCTGATCATGGCCATCGTCGGCGGCGCGCTGCTGCCGCTGGCGCAGGGCGTACTGGCCGACCACATGGGCATCCAGCACGCTTTCATCCTGCCGCTGCTCTGCTACGGCTACATCGTGTTCTACGGTCTGCGCGGTTCGCTGGTTCGCGATCCCGTTGTTCCCCAACATTGAGTCTTTGTCGATGTCACGCACCATCCTCTGTTTCGGCGAAGCGCTGATCGATTTCCACAGCGAAGGCGGCGATGAAGCCGGCTTCCCCCGCAGTTTTGTGCCTTACGCTGGCGGCGCGCCCGCCAATGTGGCCGTCGCCGTCGCGCGTCTGGGCGGCGATGCGGCGTTTGCCGGCATGCTCGGCAAGGACATGTTCGGCGATTTCCTGCTGGCCAGTCTTCAACGGTTCGGCGTGAACACCGATGGCGTTGCGCGCACTGACGAAGCGAACACCGCGCTTGCGTTCGTGTCGCTGGATGCCCACGGCGAGCGCAGCTTCAGCTTTTATCGCCCGCCGTCGGCCGACCTGCTGTTCCGCCCCATGCATTTCCATGCGGACAGTTTCCGGGGCGCCGCCGTCTTCCATGTCTGCTCCAACAGCATGACCGATGCGGCGCTCGCCGAGACCACGCGCGAAGGCATGCGCCGCGCGCATGACGCCGGCGCACTGGTGAGCTTCGATCTCAACCTGCGTCCTGCATTGTGGCCGCGGGATGTGGAGCCACGCCCGCTGTTGTGGCCGGCTCTTCATCTGGCCGACGTGGTGAAACTGAGCGCCGAGGAATTCGCCTGGCTCGCCGTCGACGGCGAGGAAGCCACGCTGGAAAAGCTGTGGGAAGGACGCACACGTCTGGTCATCATCACCGATGGCCCGAAGGCCCTGCGTTGGTTCCATCCGGATGTGGAAGGCGAGCTGCCGGTATATGCCGTGCCTGCCGTGGACACCACGGCCGCGGGCGACGCCTTCGTGGGCGGCCTGCTCTATCAGCTGGCCAAGCTCGAACACAGCGACGACCGCATCGACCACCTGATCACCGAACTGCCCCGCCTGCATGCAGCCCTGCGCTTCGCAGCGGCCTGTGGCGCACTCACCGTGACGCGCCAGGGTTCGTTCTCGGCCATTCCCGATGAAGCCGAAGTGCTCAACTTCATGGAGACGTACGCATGACCACGACGCCTGATTTCCGCAGCGAGGCGTTTCTGCGCGAACACATCGCGACCACGATGGCGTTCTACCACCCTCATGCGATCGATCCCGCCGGTGGTTTTTTCCACTACTACAAGGACGACGGCACGATCTACGACCGCAGCCATCGTCACCTGGTAAGCAGCACGCGCTTCGTCTTCAACTACGCGATGGCGTACAACGAGTTCGGCAACCCCGAATATCTCGATGCCGTGCATCACGGCCTGCGCTATCTGCGCGAGGTGCACCGCAACCCCGCCACGGGCGGCTACGCCTGGACCATCCGCGATGGCAAGCCGGAAGACACCACGTATCACGCGTACGGCGTGGCCTTCGTACTGCTCGCGTACTCGACCGCCAAGAAGGCCGGCGTGCACGAGGCCGAAGCGTGGATGGACGAAACCTGGGAGCTTCTGGAACAACGCTACTGGGATGCCGACGCCGGCCTCTATCGCGACGAAGCCGACGAGCACTGGCACTTCAGTGATTACCGCGGCCAGAACGCCAACATGCACATGTGCGAGGCGATGCTCGCCGCCTATCAGGCCAGCGACGAACCGCGCTATCTGGARCGCGCGCTGGAGCTGGCCGACCACATGACGCGYCGCCAGGCAGCCAAGGCCGATGGTCTGGTGTGGGAACACTATGACGTGAACTGGAACGTCGACTGGAAATACCACCTCGACAATCCCAAGCATCTGTTCCGCCCATGGGGCTTCCAGCCCGGCCATCAAACCGAATGGGCGAAGCTGCTGCTGATCATGGAGCCGCTGCTGCTTGAACGCGGCATCGAAAAAGACTGGCTGGTGCCCACCGCCAAGCACCTGTTCGACACTGCACTCGCACGCTCGTGGGACAACGAATACGGCGGCATGGCCTACGGCTTTGCGCCTGACGGCGAAGTCTGCGACGACGACAAGTATTTCTGGGTGCAGGCCGAATCGCTCGCTGCGGCGGCGCTGCTGCATGCACGTACGGGCCTGGCTGAATACGATGCTTGGTACGAGAAGCTGTGGGCGTATGCGTGGAAGTATTTCGTCGACCACAGGTATGGGGCGTGGTTTCGCATTCTTACTCGTGACAATCACAAGGTTGATGACGAGAAGAGCCCTGCCGGTAAGACCGACTATCACACCATGGGCGCGTGTTATGAGGTGATCGCCCTGGTGCGTGAGGGTGGGGTTCCGTAGGGAAGATCATACGGAGCCCCCGATAGGCGCGAGCCACATCAAGAGCCCGACAGTGTGCGGCACTGCCGTCCGTCCTTTTTGTAGGAGCGCACTTGTGCGCGACCAGCCTACGAAGCGATACACCGCAGC
>NZ_JBFTRY010000165.1:0-7659 GCF_056399745.1 Dyella sp. 01N36 | reverse complement strand
GTGCGCGACTAGGCGCGGCTACGTAGCGACGCCTAGTCGCGCACAGGGTGCGCTCCCACAGGGAAGGGTGGGTGATCTGCGGGGCATCCGTTCAACAACAACCTTGCGTACAACCGCCGCCTCAGACACAGTCAGCACCAAGGAGGGAACATGGCCTGCACCTTGTTGCGTCGCCTTGCCTGTCTGGGGCTGTTGGCGCTGGCTGCCTGCACCCATTCGGATCTTCGTCCCGATTACCCACGCGTTCCCAGCACGGTGTTGCCGGTCCAGCCGGATGCACCGCTGGAGGCGTATGCCAAGCGCATCTCCGCGCAACATGGCAGCGACAGCGGGCTGCGCCTGATCAGCGATTCCAACGACGCCTTGCTGGCGCGCATTGCGCTGGCCAACCGCGCCGTGCACTCGCTCGACCTGCAGTACTACATGTTCCATTCCGATGCGACCGGCGGCTTGCTCGCGCAACGCCTGTTGGCCGCCGCCGATCGTGGCGTGCGGGTGCGCCTGCTGCTCGATGACTTGCACGTGGCCGGCAACGACGACGTGCTGCGCATTCTGGATGGCCATCCGAATATCCAGATACGCCTGTTCAATCCCTTTCTGGATCGCAGTACGTCGAGCTTGAGCATGGGCATGCAGTTTGCCGGCGATTTCTCCCGCCTCAACCGGCGCATGCACAACAAGGCGATGATCGCCGACGGCGCCATGGCGATTGTTGGCGGYCGCAATATCGGCGACGAATATTTCGACGCGAACGACAGCGTCAATTTCCGCGACCTGGATGTGCTGACGATTGGCCCGGTGGTGGCCGAGGTCGGGCAGATGTTCGATCGGTACTGGAACAGCGAACAGTCATTCCCGATCGGCGCGTTTCATCGCAAGACGCCCAGCCCCGAGAAGCTGGCGCAGCTGCGCAAGACCATGGCGGCGAGCGCGCGCCAGTTCAGCGAGAGCGGCTATGCACAGAGCCTGGTCGCCCGCGTGGGCGACCTGGCACATGAGGCGCCAGCTACGTCGTGGGCCTGGGGCACGGCCACGTATCTCGCGGACGATCCGGAGAAGGGCAATCCCGCGGCTGACGGCAAGGACCTGCATATGGCGCCGCAGATCCGCGCGTGGATGGATGGCGCGCAGCAGCGGCTCACCTTGATCTCGCCGTACTTCGTGCCGGGCGACAAGGGCGTGGCGTACTTCAAGGGCATGTGCGACCGCGGTGTCGACGTGTCGATCCTCACCAACTCGCTGGCATCGACGGACGCCGGCAATGTCTACGTGGCCTATGCGTCCTATTACACGGGCCTGTTGAAGGCCGGCGTGCATCTGTACGAACTGAAGCCGGACGCGCGAAAGGGCCGTGGCGGCAGCAGTTTCTTCGGCTCGTCCTCCGGCAGCAACAGCTTGCATGCGAAGGCCATGGTGGTCGACGAGCAACTTGCCTTTGTCGGTTCGATGAATCTCGATCCGCGCTCGGTCCACATCAATACCGAGGACGGCGTCATCGTGGATTCGCCGGGGCTCGCCAAGGCGCTGCTGGCGATCTTTGCCGACGCCACCAAACCGGTCCACAGCTACCAGGTCCTGCTGGACGACAAGGGCAGCGTGTACTGGGTGGGCAAGGGTCCGGGCCAGTCGGACGTGCGTTACGACCACGCACCCGAAACGAGCTGGTGGCGGCGCTTCAAGGTCAATGCCGGCGGCCTGCTGCCAATCGAAAGCCTGCTCTGAACCACCCCTTKAAGTCCGGGGCGGGCGGCCCTATGATTGAGTGGTCACTCAGTTATTGATCCCCATGGCCCGCCCCCGCAGCGAAGACAAGCGCAACGCCATCCTTGATGCCGCGACCCAGGTGTTCGCGGAGCAGGGTATCAATGCGCCAACCGCCCGGATCGCCCGCACCGCAGGCGTGGCAGAGGGCACGCTGTTCACCTACTTCGACAGCAAGGACACGCTGCTCAACCAGCTGTACCTGGAGCTGAAGGTGGACATGCGCGAGGCGATGCTAACCGGCTATCCGCGTCGCGCCAGCATCCGCGAGCGGGCGGCCCATGTCTGGCGCACTTATATCGACTGGGGCGTGGCGCATCCGCAGGCTCGAAAGGTGATGGCGCAACTGAGCGTGTCCCAGTGCATCGCGCCCGAAACCAAGGCGACCGGCTCGGCACCGTTCGGCGATGTGCAGGGCATGTTGAAGGAGGCCATGACCAAGGGCGTGTTGAAGGAGCTCGACCCCGCTTTCGTGGGCGCGCTGCTCACGTCGCTGGCGGAAACCACCATGGATTTCATCGCCCGCGAACCGGAGCGGGCAGAGCAGTATCGATCGGCAGGCTTCGAGGCGTTCTGGAACGCCATCGGCAAAGCCTGATTTGTTTTGACCATTAAATGAGTGTGTAATCACTCAATAGAGAGGACGTCATGTCAAAGGTATGGTTGGTAACAGGCAGTGCGCGCGGCCTCGGCCGGGATATCGCCGAAGCAGTGCTGGCCCATGGTGATCGCCTGGTGGCGACAGCGCGTCGGCCGGAACAGCTGGCCGATCTGGTCGAGCGTTACGGCGAGCATGTGCGTGCGGTGGCCTTGGATGTGGCCGATCCGGCGGCGGGCCGTGCCGCAGTGGATGCGGCGGTAAGGGCGTTTGGCCGTCTGGACGTCCTGGTGAACAACGCCGGCTACGGCCACGCGCGACCGTTCGAGCAAAGCGACGAAGGCGACTTCCGCGCGCAGATCGAGACGAACTTCTACGGCGTGGTGAATATGACGCGAGCCGCGCTGCCGGTGATGCGTGCGCAGAAGTCGGGCCACATCCTGCAGATTTCCTCGGTGGGTGGGCGTATTGGTACACCGGGCCTGTCCGCGTACCAGTCGGCGAAATGGGCCGTGGGCGGCTTCACCGAAGTGGTGGCTGCCGAAGTCGAGCACCTGGGCATCAAGCTGTGCTCGCTGGAACCGGGTGGCATGCGCACGGACTGGGCCGCCGAGGCCAACAGCACCCTGGGCGATCTGCTGCCCGACTATCAGGCCTCGGTGGGTGTGTTCCGCGAACGCCTCAAGGATGCGCTGGGCAAACAGGCGGGCGATCCGGCGCGGGTGGCGCAGGTGGTGTTGAAGATGGGCTACCACGAGCAGCCGCCTCGTCATCTGCTGCTGGGCAGCGATGCCTTGCAGTACTTCGGTCAGGTGGACGCCCAGCGCATCAGCGCCGCCGAGCGCTGGCGCGAGGTCAGCCTTTCCACGGGCTACGACGTGGACGCCATCCCGGCGTTTCCTGCGTACTAACGGCGCCTGGCATAGGAGATCCGGACGTGAAAATCATACTGTTTGGCGCGTCCGGCATGGTCGGCCAGGGCGTGCTGCGTGAATGCCTGGCGGCACAGGATGTGGAAGAAGTCCTGGTGCTGGGACGAAGTTCGCTAGGAGTGCATCACCCCAAGCTGCGCGAGCTCGTGCATCAGGACTTCTTCGACTATGCGTCGATCGAACCGCAGCTGCATGGTTACGACGCCTGCTTTTTTTGCCTGGGCGTGAGTGCGGCGGGCATGGACGAGGCGACTTATACCCGCCTCACCTACGAGCTGACGCTGGCGGCGGCCAGCACGCTGGCGCGGCTCAATCCCTCGATGGTGTTCGTCTATGTGTCGGGCGCCGGCACCGACAGCACGGAGCAGGGACGCAGCATGTGGGCGCGGGTGAAAGGGCGCACGGAGAACGCGCTGCTGCGCCTGCCCTTCCGTGCGGTCTACCTGTTTCGTCCGGGCTTCATCGAGGCGGTGCATGGCGAGCGTTCGAAGACCACGATGTCCCGCGTGGTGTACGCCGTGACGCGACCATTGGTGCCCGTGCTGCGGGCGCTGTTTCCGCGGCAGATCCTGAGCACGGTCACCATCGGCCAGGCCATGCTGGCGGTGGCCAGGGCGGGCGGACCCAGCCCCGTGCTGGAGTGCCCGGACATCGACCGGGCCGCCAAGCAGGGCTGATCCAGGCCGTGGCCCTAAGGTGTTAGTGCGCGGAGCGGACGAATGGCGTAGCGTGGCGCGGCGTTCAACCGGCGGCGGGTGCTACGGTTCGGCCCGCCTTGTCTGCGACCTCTCTGGCGACGAGTGCCCGCATGCGCTCAGGTATTCCCGGCAAACCGAGCTCGACTCGTGGCCACCGCCTGGTCTGGATGGCGTGTGTGGTCTTGTTGGCGGCGTGCAGCAGTCTTTCGCGGCAGCCAAAGAATGATGCCCTGAACGAAGCACGCCACCTGTGGCGTGACACGGCGGCCGTCCAGCGCAAGGACCTTGCCGCCCGCAACTGGCTGCATTGCGCCGTGGTGGCTTACCAGGCCTCGGAGCAGGGGAGCGCGGCCCAGCAGGCGGAAGCCCAGACGCTTGCCGACAACTGCACGCATGAGTTGCTGGGTTATCTGTTGGACGTCAAACCCGACCCGTGGCGTTCGCAGTCCATGCGCGTACTGGACGTGCCGCTGCGGGTGGAATTCCGCGATCTTCCCGATAGCCTGGACGATGGGCCGGTGGCCTTGGCGCGCGCCGACGAGGTGACCATTCCCCCGGTGATGGGCGAGCGGTTCGCGACGCCTGGCTATGGCGTGCCGATGGTGGGGTGGCAGAAGCGATGCAACGACAAGCCAATCTGCATGCTCTATCCGCCAGAGGGCATCACCCGGTCGCTTACCGCATGGGTGGAGCCTGGCGCTGACGGTGTTGCGCAGCTGATCGTTTCCGGTATGCGCGAACACGCGGACATCACCATCGGCAAGCGCAGCGTTCCTCTGGCGACGGATCCCTCTGCGACCCTGGCTGCGCTTTACGATCGTTCGCACATCAACCGGCTGGCCTTGTGGAACCTCATTGGCGGGCGGCAGTTCGCGCTGCGCGAGGGGCTGTATCTGCTGGAAGATTACGATCCGAACAAGACGCCCGTGATCATGGTGCATGGGTTGGGGCGCAGCCCGATGGTGTGGGCGAAGCTGACCAACCTCATCGACGGCGACCCTGATTTGCGGGCGCGCTATCAGATCTGGCACGTGGTCTACCCGACCAACACGCCGCAGTTGCTCAATCGGCTGATCGTGCAACGCTCGCTCGATCAGGCCTGGCATATTCTCGATCCCGATGGCACCGCGCCGGCGCATCAGGACGTGACGCTGATCGGGCACAGCATGGGCGGCGTCATTTCCCGGCTGATCGTGTCCGACAGCAACGATGTGATCTGGAAGGCCGCGTTCGATATTCCCACAGAGCAGTTGCGCGGCACGCCCGCGGATCTCGCGATCGTGGATTCGGTATTTCGCTTCCATGCTTATCCCGGCGTGACGCGCACGATCTTCCTGGCGGCACCGCACCTGGGCTCGCCCTATGTCGACAGCCTGATCGGGCAGGTGGCGTTGCGCGTGGTGCACGCCCATGCGCCGGAACTCGATGCCCTGGTCCGCGTGGCGGCGGAAAATCGCGCCCACGAAAATCCTCTGCTGGCCAAGGATTACGAGCAGTACGGCCTGAGCAGCATCAGCACGTTGCGCGACGCACAACCCGTGAGTCATGCGGCGCAATCGCTGATGCCGGCGAACGGGGTGCGCTATTACACGTTTGCCGGCAACCTGCCTGGCACGAATCCTCCGGGTGACGGCTTTGTTCCGTTGAAGAGCGCAACGATTCCCGGCGCCGTCTCCACCACCGTCGTGAAGGACGGCCACCAGCTCTATCTCAACGATGAAGTGCTGGCGAAGATTGTGGAGATCCTTCGCCAGCCTTCAGCGCCGTGATCAGTGGGAGGCGATTGCAGGCAACGGGTTTTGCACGGATGAGATTTGCGGCAGCGGTACCTTGATCGGATCCTGCGGCGCCACGATGGCCCACACCAACAATTTGGCCGGCTGGGTCGTGCTCGGATTGCGCGTGACCAGATGATGCGCCCGCGGCGGCTCGTACCAGCTCTGGCCGGCGCCATAGGTTTTCGGTTCCTGCCCTTCGAGCTGCGACACGACCTGGCCTTCGAGCACGTAGGCGAAGATCGAGCCCGGATGCAGATGCGGCGCGGCGCTCTGGCCGGGTGCGAGGGTGACGGTAGCCATCATCGCGTTCTTGCCGGGCACGTCGGGCAAGGCTTGCTTCATCAGCGGCTGGACGGTTTCTTCGCCACCGTCGTGGGCTTGCGCCGTGACGGCGCCGAATGCCATGACCAGCGAGAGGACCAGGGGAGCGAGCGACATTTTCATGGCATCGCTCCGCTCAGGCCGGCAGTTTGCGGAAGGCGATCGCAAAACGATTCCAGCCGTTGATGGCGACGATCAGCAAGGTGAGGTCGGTCAGTTCTTCTTCAGAGAAGTGCGGCTGCACGGCCTGCCACACGCTGTCGGGCACATGGTTGCTGGCGATCAGCGTGAGCGATTCGGTCCACTCCAGCGCGGCGCGTTCGCGGTCGGTGAAAAACGGTGTTTCGCGCCACACGCTCAAGGTCGCCAGGCGGCGTTCGTTCTCGCCCGCCTTGCGGGCATCGGCCGAATGCATGTCCACGCAATAAGCGCAGCCGTTGATCTGCGATGCGCGCAGGCGGACCAGTTCGATCAGGGATTTTTCCAGGCCGCTTTTGGCGATGCGCTGCTCCAGGCCGACCATGGCCTTGATCGCTTCGGGGCTGGCTTTGTAGAAGTCGAGACGCTGATTCATGACGAGATCCTCAGTGGGGATTCGGTGGGAAAGTGGAATCAGGTTAGACTTCTCACTGGCCTTCTTAAATGTCCATTTTTGAGATATTTGAGGTAACCACTGATGGACATCCTGCTTACCATCGCCGGCCGCCGGGACCTGGCCGGACAGCTTTACCAGCAACTGCGTGGGGCGATCGTCGATGGACGCCTGGCAGCGGGTTCGCGGCTGCCGTCCACGCGGGATCTGGCCAGCCAGTTGGGCGTATCGCGCAAGACCACGCTCGAGGTATTCGAGCGGTTGATCGCCGAGGGTTTCCTGGTCGCCAGGCAAGGCGACGGCACCTTCGTCGCCGAAGGACTCGCCACGCCGCCGCCGGCCCGCGCCCGCGGCGCCTCATCGCCCAAGGCGGCGAAAGTATGGCAGCGGGTTCCCGAGGCCTTGTCGATGCCCAAGCCTGGCGAACGGCTGCGCTATGACTATCTGGGTGGAGTCACTGACAAGGCGCTGTTCCACGCCGATGCCTGGCGCGCCTGCGTGGCGCACGCCTTGCGCACGCAGGCGCGTGGGCGGGGCATGTATCGGGATCCGGCCGGCGAGCAGGAGTTGCGGCTCGCGATCGCGCGCTATCTCGGTTTCAGTCGTGCGGTGGCGTGCAACTGGCAGGACGTGCTGGTGACCCAGGGCGCGCAACAGGCCATCGACCTTGCCGCGCGCGTGATGGTCGAGCGCGGCGATGTGGTCGCGGTCGAAGAGCCCGGCTATCCGCCGGCGCGCGCCAGCATGTTGGCGCTGGGCGCGCGGGTCAAACCGGTACGCGTGGATGCGGAAGGCTTGTGCGTCGACGAGCTCCCCGATGACGCGCGACTGGTCTATGTGACGCCTTCGCACCAGTTTCCGCTCGGCATGCCGATGAGTCTGGATCGGCGCGTGGCCTTGCTGGAGTGGGCCTCGCGCCGCGGCGCACTGATTGTGGAAGACGACTACGACGGCGAATTCCGCTTTGAAGGACGTCCGC
>NZ_JBFTRY010000164.1:0-7735 GCF_056399745.1 Dyella sp. 01N36 | reverse complement strand
GCTCGGCGACGCTGGCCATGTGCATGCGTTCGTTGGCCACCGGTGCGGCGGCACGCGGCGGCGGCGTGGCCACGCGCGCGGCGACGCCCGCCGAAGGCCGTTCAGCCGGTGCGCCACCGCCATCGGCCGGACGAAACGCCAGCATGCGCAGCAGGGACATTTCAAAACCGGTACGCGCGTCGGGCGCCAAGGCCAGGTCGCGGCGACCGCTGGTGGCGATCTGGTAGTACAGCTGCACGTCTTCCGGCGCCAGCTGCTGGGCCAGATCGACCAGCGCGCTGTCGTCGTTGCCGTTCTCTTCCGGACGATAACCCGGCACCAGCTGGACCAGCTGGATGCGATGCAAGACGCTGGCGAGATCGTCCAGCACGCCGCCGAAATCCGGCGAGAACGAGGCGATGCGCGTGCACTCGGCCATCAGCGTGTCGCCATCACCGGCAGCCAGCGCCTGCAGCAGGCCAAGCACCTGTCCGCGCGCAACGCTGCCCAGCATGGCGCGCACGTCGTCGATGCGCAGCGAGCCACCGCCGTAGGCAATGGCCTGGTCGAGCAGCGAGAGACCGTCGCGCAATGAACCATCCGCGCCGCGCGCGAGTTCGACAATGGCTGCGTCTTCGTACGCGATGTTTTCCGCGCCAAGGATGTGGCGCATCTGGCCTGAGATCTGTTCCGGCAGCAGGCGCTTGAGATTGAACTTCAGGCAGCGCGACAGCACCGTCACCGGSAGCTTCTGCGGGTCGGTGGTGGCGAGSAGGAATTTGACGTGCGGSGGCGGCTCTTCCAGCGTCTTCAGCAWGGCGTTGAAGGCCGGCTTGGAGAGCATGTGCACTTCGTCGACCAGGTAAACCTTGAAGCGGCCGCGCGCCGGTGCGTACTGCGCGTTCTCGATCACCTCGCGCACATCGTCAACGCCGGTGTTGCTGGCCGCGTCGATCTCCAGCAGATCAACAAACCGGCCCTGGTCCACTGCCGTGCAGACCGCGCACTCGCCGCAGGGATCGGCCGATTCGCCGCGCTCACAGTTCAGCGACTTGGCGAAAATGCGTGCAATCGTGGTCTTGCCCACGCCGCGGGTGCCGGTGAACAGATAGGCGTGATGCATGCGACCGGTGTCGAGCGCATTGGTGAGCGCGCGCACCACATGCTCCTGCCCGACCAGTTCGGCGAACTTGCGGGGGCGCCACTTGCGAGCGAGTACCTGATAAGACATACCGTGCCTATCTTTGGGCGAAAGTCGATTGTGCCAAGTCGCGGACAGCAAGTCAGTAACGGCCGGCTCATCCAGCAGTATGACGCGACGGGATCGAAGGGGACTGAAAGATCGATGGGCCTGAAAAGGCGGCGGCCCTGCCAGYCACACCCCGGCACCCGAATCATTCGCTACCGTTGCTCCCTTCCGGGCCTGGCGGAATTTACGAACTATCGTCGCGGGGGGACCGACAGGGCCACCATAGAGACGTACATTGTGCGTCGGCTCAAGGCCGGCGCCAGGTTTCACTCACTGGCGGAGAGGGCGGGATTCGAACCCGCGATACGGGGATAAGCCGTATACACACTTTCCAGGCGTGCTCCTTCAACCACTCGGACACCTCTCCGCAATGGTGAAACCCCTTGCCAGCACCCTTGGGCCCCGGCAAAGAAGCGAGAGGATAGCGGGGCCGGGCCGTTCATACAAGATATCGACCCACCGCCAGGTTCATTCCTGGGACACATCCCGGAAGAAAACGGGCAAGTCGGTCGCCGGCGGCTTCACGGGCACCTGGTAGAACATATCCGCCACAAAACCGCGGTGATAGGTGGCGTGATTGACCACGTGCAGCACCATGTCCTCGCGGCTCATGCGCCCTTGCACGCCACCAATGAACTCAAAAGTGACGACCTCGGCGGCTTGCGCCGGCGTGAGCGAACTGGCGTACTCCAGATACCAGGCATTCATGGCCTGCTGGCGCGCCCGCAGCTCGTCGAACGGCAGCGGCTCGGGCGTGTTGCGACTGGTGTAGCCGTGCGGACGCCCCTGCAGGTGGGCCTGGAAGATGTCGTCAACCACCCAGCTATGACTGAGCGTGCGCAACATGTTCCCGAAAATGGTGGCGCGGGGCGCGGTGGAGGCGCCTTCCGGCAGTGCGGCCACGGCGTCATAGATCAGCTCGTCGGCCCAGGCTCGATAACGCAGCAGCTTGCGCAGGTGTGGCGTGGACATGGATCGGAAAGTCCTGCAGTGGGGTCAACCGGCTTCGGGACGCGGTGGCATCGGCGCAGGCAGGGCGACTCGCTCGCCTGTACGAGCCACGGTGTATCCCCGTGCAGCCAGTGCCTGTCCATCGGCCTGGCTGCCGTAGTGATACAACCGCAACCGCGCTTGCCATGCTTGTGGATATTCGCGCTCGATGTCGTCGATGCCGGTATGGGAGGGGTTGCCTACTAGACCGCAATCGTGGGCAATGAGTTCAGTGCCGGCCGCAACGCGGGCAAGCACCTCGGGAATCGGACGCGTATCACCCGTATAGGCAAAACTGCCCGCCAGCGCCACGCCGTAGGACGTGCCAGCCATGTGGTGGCGCGTGCCAAACACATCGAACCACAGCCCATCCAGCCAGAAGCCGCGCGTGCACGGAACCAGCCGGAAGGCCTCCCAGAAATTGACGCCGCCTTCGGCCAGYACGTTCGGATAATCCGCCACGCGCGCCTGCAGCCAGGGCAGCAATGCGGCATGCACGAACACCTGCGTGCGTCCCCGCCACTGCTCGTCGAACCACAGGCGGAAGAACAGCCGCTCCATGCCGCCAATGTGATCCATATGCGTATGCGTGATGTAGAGCGCACGCGGCGGCTCCCCATACGCGGCGACGTAACGATCCAGCGTGTCCGGACCGCAATCGATCAGCAGCAGCGGCTTGCCGTCGCGCTCAAGCACGACCGCCGAGGAACCAAGTTCCACGGCATGCGCCGCACCCACACCCAGGAAATGCAGGGACCAGTTCATGCTCTCAGCGTACGCTCGTAGCGATAAATCAGGGGTTTCCACAACTGCTCGTCGAATGCGGCCTCGCCTTGTGCGGCCGCACCCAGCTTCAGCAGCGAACGGCGCAGGCGTTGCAGATTGGCCTGCTGCCAGCTCTCGGCGGGTTCGCGCAGACAGCCGCGGTCAAAATCGATCAGGTAAAGCTCATCGCTCGTCACCAGCACATTGTGGGCATTGAGGTCGGCATGCCAGATGCCGGCGCGATGAAAACGCGCCACCAGCGCGCCCACCAGCTCGGCCATTTCACCGTCCAGTTGCCCAGCTGCCAGACACTCGGCCAGCGTTTGCGCATGGGCGATGCGGCGGGTGATCAGGTCGGCGGTATAGAACCAGCCATGACGCTGGTAACGGCAGGCGACCGGCTGCGCGCTGGGCAGTCCGCGCGAGGCAATGAAGCCCAGCAGGCGGAATTCCGCGAAGCAACGCGTGTGCTGCGCGCCGCGCCAGAAGTAGCGGTCGCCCATCAGCTTGGCCACCATGCCGCCGCGCCGATAGTGCCGCAGCACGCATTCACCCGCCGAGGTCTGGATGATGGCCACGCCGCCGCGACCACCCGCTTGCTGGCGCAAGCCACCGCGTTCGCGCCATGCTTCGGGCTCGAACCAATCGTCTTCGACTTGTGGGGACACCGCGGCGTCGAACAGAATCACACCAGCGGCGTTCTCGCGAATTCGTTCCTGCATCGCCCTCTGCGCTTCAGACGCCCGCCCCGAGCCCTAAGTCCGATGATTCTAGCCTAATGCCCACGCCTGCCTCGATCTGCCTGCTCCGCACCTCCGCCATCGGCGACGTCACCCACGTCGTGCCGCTGGTGCGCACCCTCCAGGCGGCGTGGCCCCAGGCCGAGCTGAGCTGGATCGTGGGCAAGCTCGAGCGCAAGCTGGTGGGCGACCTGCCCGGCGTCAACTTCGTCACCTTCGACAAGGGCGCGGGCCTGGCCGGCATGAGGGCCGTCGGCGCGGCTCTGAAGGGGCAACGCTTTGACGCCCTGCTGCAGATGCAGGTGGCGCTGCGCTCCAACCTGCTGAGCCTGTTCATCAAGGCCGATCGCCGCATCGGCTATGACCACGCCCGCGCCAAGGATGGTCACGGCCTGGTGATCGGCGAACGCATACCCGCTCGCACCGGCGAACACGTGCTGGACGCGATGGGCAGCTTCTGCGAACCCCTGGGCCTCAAGCAGACCCAGGTGCGCTGGGATATTCCCATCCCCGAGGAAGCCCATGCCTGGGCCGCCCAACAACTGCCCGGCGATCAACCAACCCTGCTGGTCAGCCCCACTTCCAGCCATACGGTGCGCAACTGGCGCCCCGAGCGCTACGCCGCCGTGATGGACCACGCCGCAGCAAAAGACTGGCGCGTAGTGCTGGTAGGCGGGCCATCTGCTCTCGAGCGCAGCATGGCCGACGCCGTGCTCGCGGCCTGCCGCCATGCGCCACTCGACCTCACCGGCAAGGACACGCTGAAAAAGATGATGGCCATGCTGGTGCGCGCACCGATCCTGCTGACTCCCGACTCCGGCCCCATGCACATGGCCAATGCCGTCGGCTGCAAAGTGCTGGGCCTGCACGCCGCCAGCAACCCGAACCGTTCGGGGCCTTATTCCGACCGCCGCTGGTGCGTGGACAAATACAACGAAGCCTCGCTCGCCTTTCTCGGCAAGCCCGCCAGCGACATACCCTGGGGCACCAAGATCGAGAAACCCGGCGTGATGGATCTGATCGCCGTCGATGAGGTGATCGATCGATTCGAGGCGTGTACAGAGCACCTTCGCCTGTCCTGAGGAACCCGCCCCTCCCTTGTAAGAGCGCACCCTGTGCGYGACGGCCCGATCGCGCCCGGCGGTCTGCCCGCAGCGGTCGCGCACAGGGTGCGCTCCTACAAGGGGTGATGTGCGATCCATTGGCGTGGCGGATCCGGGGCATTCTCCGGCAGATCCGCCGGAAATGACTGATGGCGCCGTACGGTCGAGGCAGACAAGGATGTAGCCGCCCAACCTGAAGCTGCCTGCACACCTCATTCCAGAGGTGCTCTGCACCCAGCCAAGGCACCTCACCGTATGGACGAGTCGCACACGGATGTCCCGCATCGCTGTTTTGATCCCCTGCTACAACGAAGTCCTCTCCGTCCCCGTCGTGATACGCGACTTCCAAGCCGCGTTGCCCGAAGCCCGCATCTACGTTTACGACAACAACTCCACCGACGGCACATGGGCCGCCGCGCGTGCAGCCAATGCTGTCGTCCGGCAACAGGACCTGCAGGGCAAGGGACATGTCATTCGCCGCATGTTTGCCGATGTGGACGCCGATATCTACGTGCTGGTCGACGGCGATGCCACCTATGACGCTGCTGATGCGCCCGTCATGATCCGGCGTTTATGCGACGAGCAGCTCGACATGATCGTGGGTTCGCGCGTGAGCGATGAACTGGAGGCCTATCGGCGCGGACATCGCTTCGGCAACTGGCTACTGACCCAGCTGACAGGACACATCTTCGGGCGCACTTTCACCGACATGCTTTCGGGTTACCGGGTGTTCTCGCGGCGCTTCGTGAAATCTTATCCAGCTCACGCCAGCGGATTTGAAGTGGAGACCGAGCTGACGGTTCATGCGCTTGAGCAACATATGCCCGTGGCCGAGCATCCGACCCGCTACGTGTCGCGCATGGATGGATCGCAAAGCAAGCTTAGTACCTGGATGGATGGTGGCCGCATCCTTTGGACCATCGTAAAGCTCACCAAGAACGGCAAACCTTTGGCCTTCTTTTCGATAGGCGCTGTCGCCTGTGCCGCGCTGTCGTTGGGTCTGGCCATCCCACTGTTCAGAACATTTCTTGAAACCGGCTTGGTCCCTCGTTTTCCGACGGCCGTGCTATGCGCTGCACTGGCGTTGCTGGCCGGTGGCCTGCTCGTCTGTGGGCTCATCCTTGATACGGTGACGCTGGGTCGACGAGAGCGGAAGCACTTGACGTATCTTGCCTATCCGTCGCCCCTTGGTAACGAAGAGCCGCGCTGAGATGGCCGCCCTGCTGAATCGAGGGCGGCGTCAGCTGCTCGTTTTCGCCTTGTGCCTGGCCTTTGGCGCAGGCCTTTCGGTTGGCCTCGGCCAGGATGCTCTCTGGGACACCAAGAACTATCACCTGTACAACGCCTGGGCCTTCCTTCACGACCGCTATGCCCAGGACATTGCCCCGGCGAGCATGCAGAGCTACTTCAATCCGCTCGCTGATCTGCCTTATTTTTGGCTGGCTCAAGGCCCCCTCCACGCCTGGCCGCGGACGCTTGCTGCCGTACAAGGCCTTTGGTTTGGCGCCTTGGTTTATCTGATTGCTGGAATCGCCCGTCAGCTTGCGCGGTTGCAGGAAAGGCCGTTCGGCCTGGCAGACATCTGTGCCGCACTGATCGGCGCCACAGGCACGATGGCGGTGTCGCAGGCAGGCAGCACCACCAACGAAATCCAGTTGGCGGTGTTGGTGCTGCTGGGTTTGTATGTACTCATCCGGGCACTGCCGCAGTGCGAAAACGCGGTTCGTCTAAAACCGGCGTTGTTCGCGGGCCTTTGCTGCGGCGTGGCCGCGGGCCTCAAGCCTACGGCGATGGTGTATCCACCGGCGCTGGCATTGGCACTGTTGGTCACGCTGGGCGTCCGGTCTCGAGTGGCCTGGCAAGTCACGGTCGTCTTTGGTGCAGGCGTCGTTGCCGCCTTCCTGGTCGCTTATGGCCCCTGGGGTCTACACCTTTATCGGGAGACCGGAAATCCCACTTTCCCCATGTTCAATCAGCTGTTTCATTCGGCACTGACGGCTGCAAGCGACGGGACCGACGGACGATTTCGACCGCGCACCCTGCTGCAATGGCTGTTCTATCCGTTCTTCTGGCTAAAGAAGCAGCGCGATATCGTGACGGAAGCAGCCTTCGCCGACTCGCGTTATGCACTTGCCATGCTTGCGCTGCTTGCCATCGGCCTTGCCCGCTGGTTTCGTCGATCACTTCGTTCAAAACAACACGATCGCGGCCTGCATCTGCTGGTCACCTTCACCAGCGCAAGTTATGTCCTCTGGCTAGCTTCGTTTTCCATACTTCGCTATGCGATCCCCATCGAGGCGCTCACCGGCATCCTGATGCTCAGCGCCATGTGGTCCTGGCGCCCTGCGGGAAGCCGCAGGATGCCGCTCCACCCTGCGGCAGGATTGCCACTCCTCCTGGCCATCCTCGCCATGACGACATACCCGAACTGGTGGCGCACCGCCTATGCCCAGCATGTACTGGAAGTCGATACCGGCACGGTCGAGCCGAATAGCCAAATCATCCTGGCGGGAACGCCGGACGCTTATCTCGCCCCCATGTTCCCGGGGAACGAAACGATCAGCTTTGTGGGGCTCAGTTGGTTTGTCCGCGCATCACAGGGATATGGCTTGTGGAGCCGGGTTCAGCAACGGCTTCGCGATCACCCGGGTCCACGCTATGTCGTGCTTCGCGACGACCCTTCGAACACGCTGGAGGAGGCTTTGATAGTGGAGATGCTTCCGGACTATCGCATCGCCGACTGCAGGGATATCCCGTCGAACCTGGAGATGGGTCGCAAGGGGAACAGCTACGCCCAGGGACTGCGCTTGTGTCGGCTGATTCGGGGATGAAGCCAGCGCCTTAAGCGATAGGAGAGGTGCGAACCCCGGTGGCATTAGGCAGATGTAGGAGCGCACCCTGTGCGCGAC
>NZ_JBFTRY010000163.1:0-7887 GCF_056399745.1 Dyella sp. 01N36 | reverse complement strand
ATATGACGGAGTGGTCATATGCACCGATGATGACCGGCGCCTGCTCGATCCGGTAGAAGCAACGCTTGTCCCCAACGGCGCGCGCGACCGGCGCCCGGGCGCCACCCCATCGCCAGAAAATCATCTGTTGTTTGCCGGCCCGTTCCGTTATGCACCAAATCGCATTGGCATAACCTCTTTCATCGACCTGTGCTGGTCAGAATTGAAGCGTCGATTCCCTGACCTGCGACTTACCATCCTCTGCGCCGGCGTATCAGCCGACGTCAAAGGCGATCCGAGATTCCAGCAGGACGGCATCGAACTGCGCGAGCGATACGAAGAGCCGTCCGCATGGCTCGAGCGATGCTCCCTCACCATCAACCCATTGACCGATACCCAGGGTTCCTCAGTGAAGCTCATCGAATCGTTGCTTGCCCGAAGGATTTGCGTCAGCACCGTCGATGGGGCCCGTGGTTTCACCGGCCGAGATCTAGGTGGGCTGGTCCTGACGGAGAATGTCGCGAACATGCTCGAGCCCATCGCCACTTTGTTGGGAAACGTTGAGCTACGGCATGCGCTCGAGTCTTCGAAGCTCGAGCATCTCGACGCATTTACATGGGACGCAGCGGCAACCAACCTGCATTCCCTGTATGCGCATGTCATGGAGTCGTGAATGGACAAGCAGGATTGGGGTTACGACCAGATTGCGGATATCTACGAGACCGACATGGGGAGAAGCATGCCCTTTGACGACGTCGCCTGGTATGTCTCATCGGCCCAAAATCTGGGTGGCCGCGCCCTTGAGCTAGGCTGTGGCACCGGGAGAATTCTGCTCCCGTTGATCCGGGCCGGCATCGATGTGATCGGCATAGACCGCTCACGCCCAATGCTCGCCAAACTAAAGAGGGACGCGCACCGTGAAGGGCTCCAGCCTTCGATCCTGCAGATGGATATATCCAGATTGGGTATCACCGGCAGATTCCGCTGCATCATCCTGGCCTATTCGCTGATCACCTATCTGCACGACGAGGTCGTCGCAGGCCAGGTGCTACGAAGCCTGGGCGAACGGCTTGAACCGGGCGGCATGATCATCCTGGATGCCTTTATCCCCAGGCCAATCCAGCAGTACGCTGAGTTCACCTTCGATTACCGGCGTGAATACGGAGACGGTGCGCTGGAAAGAAGCAAACGCATTACCGTCCTTCCATGTGGACGGCACCGGATCGAACGCCGCTACGTCATTCGAAACAAGCAAGAACTCGCGGTCCAGACCATCGAAACCAACGAAACGATTCGGCCGTACACGGTCAAGGAGCTCGTTGCGCTTGGAATGCGTGGCGGCCTGGCCATTGACAACGTCACATTCGATTATCACGCCCAAAATCCGACGGATGGGGCACGCTTCGCCACGATGGCCCTGAGGCAGGCATGAAGATTCTAGACAGACTCAGGCATTGGACCCGCCTTCCGGAAAATCAGGATAGCCCCTCCCAGGTAAGGACACGGGCTATGCCAGGCATCGTCTGGATCGAATTGACGTCGCGCTGCCCGTTCGATTGTGTCTTCTGCTCCAGAAAGCTTCTCCGCGGGAAAGGCCAGCACATGGACTTTGAGCTGCTGAAAAAGCTCATTCGGGAGCTCGGGCAACCAGAAGTCATTCGGCTGAACTACTCCGGCGAATCGTCGCACTATCCCCATGTCGTCGAAGCATGCGAGCTTGCAGCTGGTACCGGCGCCCAGGTCGAACTGGTAACTGCCCTGGCCTCACTACCCTGGCACCGCGTCGATGGGCTGGCTAAGGCGGGCCTGTCACGTCTCACGATATCGCTGCACACACTGGACGAGACTCGGTTCCAGGAGATCTATCGCTTCAGCGATGTGCACGAAATGAGAGCCCGCATCGAACGCATCGTCGAGTTGTCAAAGTCTGCACCGCATCACATGGCGGTCGATTTTGCATTCGTCGCCATGCAGCGTAATTTGCGGGATCTTGGCGCCGTCGCCGATTACGCATCTGCCATCGGCGTGTCGCGCGTGGATATTCATCCCGTGATCAGGCGTGACCCGATTCCCGAGACATTCGACGACGAACTCGATGGCGATCGCCTCAAGCCAAGTTTTCTCGCGGACCTGCGCGCCACGCTTGGAGGCGAAGAGCACCGGCATCCGGAGATATCCTTCCGCGTCTCAACGCCGGAGTTGATGGAGCGCACCCCGCTACGGGAGGACGCCTGCACCTATCCGTGGCCATTGCTGTCCGATGCACGGATTCACGGCTGCGAACAAGATCCATGGAATACCGTGCATATTCTGGCTGGCGGTGAAGTCGTGACATGCGAAGTGCGCGACCAGATTGTCATGGGCAGACTGACCCAACACAGCTTGTCGGAGATCTGGAACAGCCCCTCCTATGTGTCCTTCAGAGCTGATTACTTCCATGCCAGGGACACCAGATGCCGAAACTGCTCCTACAAAGTCGTGTCGGCTCCAGCACCTCTTCCTGGCGCCGTCATCGCGCCCGCCACCGGACGTTCCGGCCTGGTCTATGGCTGGCATAGCCCGGATCTTGAATCCATTTTTTGGAGCAGCCAACGAGCAAAGATCGCCCTGCTCGGCCGAGGACTCGTGCAATTGAAGTTCAGTGGATTGCTGCCGCCTGGAGAAGGCAGCGCCAACGTACTAACGCTGAAGGCGAATGGCGTTGCTCTCAAGACATGGACGAACGAGAGCGGGGAGATGGTGGACGTTCAATTCGAGAAGCGTGTGCACGCCCAGGGCCAGGTGATTCTTGAATTGGAAACATCCCAGATGTACTGCCCATTGCGCCGAGGCACTGGCGATGACTCTCGCGATCTTGGGTTTGCCTTGATCGAAGCAAGCCTCACGGCGATCGCGCAAACCCAAACAAGCGCCATACCCTGACCGGTTCAATATGACGCAGGCGCGCCGATGCGTCGCCCTCTACCCCGACGCAAGCCGCTTCACATCAGCAGCTTGCGCACCTTGAGCAGCGCGGTCACGAAGGCGTCGATCTCTTCGCGCGTGTTGTAGAACGCGAACGAAGCGCGCAGCGTGGCCGGCACCTGGAAGAACTGCATCAGCGGATGGGCGCAGTGGTGGCCCGAGCGCACGGCAACGCCCTGAAGGTCGAGCAGCGTGGCCAGGTCGGTGGCTTGTGCACCCTCGATCAGGAACGAGATCACGGGCTCCTTTTCCTTCGCCTCGCCAAACAGGCGCAGGCCGGGGATTTCGCGCAGGCGCTCCGTGGCATAGGAGAGCAGCTGCTGCTCCCAGGCATGGATGGCTTCGAAGCCCACGGAGTCGTAGTAGTCGATCGCCGCGGTGACGCCGGCGAAACCGGCGATATTTGGCGTGCCCGCTTCGAACTTGTGTGGCGCAGCGGCAAAGGTGGTGCCGGAGAAGCTCACTTCGCGAATCATCTCGCCACCGCCGAAGAACGGCGGCATCGCGTCGAGATGTTCCTTGCGCGCCCAGAGGCCGCCGGTGCCAGTGGGCGACAACATCTTGTGGCCGGTGAAGGCGTAGAAGTCACAGCCCAGCGCCTGCACGTCCACCGGGCGATGCGGCACCGCCTGGGAGCCGTCGACCACGAGCGGAATACCACGCTTGCGGCATTCGCGCGCTATCTCGCGCACCGGGTTCACGGTGCCAAGCACGTTCGAAACGTGCGTAACGCAGGCGAGCTTCACATCGGGCGTGAGCATCTCGATGTACTTCTCGAGGATCAGCTCGCCGCGCTCGTCGATTGGCGCCGCCTTCACCGTGGCGCCGGTGCGCGAGGCGGCGATCTGCCACGGCACGATGTTGGCGTGGTGCTCCATCACCGTGGTGAGGATGCTATCGCCTTCCTTCAGGCGCGGCAGCGCATAGCTGTAGGCAATGAGGTTCATCGCCTGGGTCGTGCCCGAGGTGAGGATCAGCTCATTGCGCGAGGTGGCGTTGATGAAGCGGGCCAGCTTGTCGCGCGAGCCTTCATAGGCCGCCGTCGCCTCTTCGCCCAGCAGATGCACGGCGCGCGATACGTTGGCGTTGTGATGGCGATAGTGCGCATCCACTGCCTCGATCACGCTCTCCGGCTTCTGGCTGGTATTGGCGTTGTCGAAGTAGATCAGCGGCTTGTCGTGCACGGTGCGCGACAGCAGCGGAAAATCCGCGCGGATGCGCTGGACGTCGAAAACGGTCGGGCTCGGCTTGGTCTGTGCGTTCATCGTGTTCGTTTCGCCTGATTGCTGTCGGGCCGCCGGTCAGGCGGAAGGCAATTGCGCCATCAGTCGTTCGTTGATGTGTTCGCGCAGCCCCTCGTCCGGCAGGGACTCGAACACGGCACGGCAAAAGGCCGCGGTGAGCATGGCGCGTGCTTCGGCCAACGGGATGCCGCGCGAGCGCAGATAGAACAGCGAGCGCTCGTCGAGCTGGCCCACGGTGGCACCGTGCGCCGCCTTCACCTCATCGGCGTAGATTTCCAGTTCGGGCTTGGTATCGATCTCGGCCTGGGCCGACAGCAAGAGATTCTTGCTGCTCAAGCTGGCGTCGCTACCGTCGGCGCCCTCGGCCACCACGATGGCGCCGCGGAACACACCGCGCGAACGCTCGTCGGCCACACCACGCCACACCGACTCGGACGTCGTATTGAGCGCCTGGTGGCGGATCGACATCTGCGTATCCACATGCTGGCGACCGCGCAGGGCGAACACGCCGCCCGTGTCCAGGCGCGACTTGTCGCCTGCCAGCACGGCGTGCAGGTCGTGGCGCACCAGCGAGCCGCCGAGCTCCAGCACATACATTGCCGCGTGCGCTTCGGCATGCAGCTGGAGGCTGTCATGGCGCACCAAGGTGCTGGCGTCGGAAGCATCCTGCAACGTCACGTGACGTAGCTTGGCGCCCTGGCGCAGCACCATATCGGTGACCTGGGTGCCGAGGTTCTGATGGGAATCGGTGGCTACGTGCTGTTCGACCAGGGAGAGCTCAGCGCCCTCGCCCAGCTCGATGACCTGGCGCACATGCGATGCAAGCGCGGCGTCCGCCGGCGCACCGATGAACAGCACGCGGACGGTCTTCGAAACTTTGGTGCCAGCGGCCACACGCAGCACCACACCATCACCGGCGAGCACGGCGTTGAGGCGAGCGAACACGTCGCCGCCATCGCGATAGTGACGCGACAAGGCAAACCGCAGCGGTTCGGCATCGCCCTGCAGCACCTGCGACAGCGGCTGCAGCGTCAGGCCGGCCGGCAGGTTGTCCACGCCAGACAAATCCTGACGGAACACGCCGTTGACGAACACCAGCGACGGACCGTCGATACCGGCCAGCGCGTAGCGGTCGATATCGATCGCACGCGTGGACGCCCGCGCATCGCCGGCAGCGAATCGCCGTTGAGCCAGCGCGCGCAGCGCGGTGTACTTCCACGCCTCCATACGCGTATCCGGCAGCCCGCCGGCCACGAAGGCATCGAGGTTCTCGCGGCGCGCGGCATCCAGCCAGCCGATGCCGCTGCCCGGCAGCTGAGCCTGAGCGGCAGCCTCCAGCAGCGATTCGACGAAGGGCGTGCGCTGGGCTTCGCTCATGCCGAGGCTCCAGTGAGCGCGGGATCCTTGTCGTTCACCCACGCATAGCCCTGCGCTTCCAGCTTCAGTGCCAGCGTCTTGTCGCCGCTTTCAACGATGCGGCCATCGGCCAGCACGTGCACGAAATCGGGTTCGATGTAGTCGAGCAGGCGCTGGTAATGGGTGATCACCAGGAAGCCGCGCTCGGCCGAACGCAACGCGTTCACGCCCTGCGCCACCTGCTTGAGCGCATCGATGTCCAGGCCCGAATCGGTCTCGTCCAGGATCGCCAGCTTCGGTTCCAGCACGGCCATCTGGAAGATCTCATTGCGCTTCTTCTCGCCACCGGAGAAACCTTCGTTCACGGCGCGATGCAGCAGTTCGTCGGAGATCTGCATGATCTTCAGTTTCTCGCGCACCAGCTTGAGGAACTGCATGGAGTCGAGCTCTTTCTCACCGCGCTGCTTGCGCTGCGCATTGAGTGCGGCGCGCAGAAAGTAGGTGTTGTTGACGCCGGGGATTTCCACCGGGTACTGGAACGCCAGGAACACACCGGCAGCGGCGCGTTCTTCCGGCTCCAGCGACAGCAGATCGACGCCGTTGAAGGTGACGGAGCCTTCGGTCACTTCGTAACCGTCGCGACCCGAGAGCACATTGCCCAGCGTGGACTTGCCCGCGCCATTGGGGCCCATGATCGCGTGCACTTCGCCGGCGTTCACGCTGAGCGTGAGTCCCTTGAGGATGTCCTTGCCCTCGACGCGGGCGTGCAGGTTTTCGATCTTCAGCATGACGGTTTCTTCAGTGGGCGACGCCGGGGCGTCGCATGTTCAAAATAAGGATCGGATGCAGCGATGGCGGCGATCAGCCGACCGCGCCTTCCAGCGACACTTCCAGCAGCTTCTTGGCTTCCACCGCGAACTCCATCGGCAGCTCGCGGAAGACCTGCTTGCAGAAGCCATCGACGATCATTGACACCGCGTCTTCCTCGCCGATGCCACGGCTGCGGCAATAGAACAGCTGATCATCGGAAATCTTGGAGGTGGTCGCCTCGTGCTCGACGATGGCGGAGGGATTCTTCACTTCCATGTACGGGAAGGTGTGCGCGCCGCACTTCTTGCCGATCAGCAGCGAATCACACTGCGTGTAATTGCGCGCGCCTTCGGCGCCCTTCTCTATCTTTACCAGGCCGCGATAGCTGTTGTTGCTGCGGCCGGCGCTGATGCCCTTGGAGACGATCTTCGACTTGGTGCCCTTGCCGATGTGGATCATCTTGGTGCCGGTGTCGGCCTGCTGGCGATGATGGGTGAGCGCGACGGAGTAGAACTCGCCCACCGAACGATCGCCGCGCAACACGCAGCTGGGGTATTTCCAGGTGATCGCCGAGCCGGTTTCCACCTGCGTCCACGAAATCTTCGAATCGTTGCCGCGGCAGTCGCCACGCTTGGTGACGAAGTTATAGATGCCGCCCACGCCGTTCTCGTCGCCCGGGTACCAGTTCTGCACGGTGGAATATTTGATCTGCGCGCGCTCCAGCGCCACCAGCTCAACCACCGCTGCGTGCAGCTGGTTCTCGTCGCGCATCGGCGCCGTGCAGCCTTCGAGGTAGGACACGTAGGCATCGTCTTCGCACACGATCAGGGTGCGCTCGAACTGCCCGGTGTTGATGGCGTTGATGCGGAAATAGGTGGACAGCTCCATCGGGCAACGCACGCCCTTGGGGATGAACACGAACGAGCCATCGGAGAACACCGCCGAATTGAGCGCAGCGAAGAAGTTGTCGCCCGTCGGCACCACGCTGCCCAGGTACTTCTGCACCAGTTCGGGATGTTCGCGGATGGCTTCGCTCATCGAGCAGAAGATCACGCCGGCTTCGGCCAGTTCCTTGCGGAAAGTGGTGCCCACGGAGACCGAATCGAACACCGCATCGACCGCGACGCCGGCGAGCTTGGCGCGCTCGTGCAGCGGCACGCCCAGCTTGTCGTAGGTTTCCAGCAGCTTCGGATCGACCTCGTCCAGCGACTTCGGGCCGGACTTGGGCGCGGCGTAGTAGCTGATCGACTGGTAATCGATCGGCTTCAGATTCAACTTGGCCCAGTCCGGCATCGGCATGGTGAGCCAGTGGCGATACGCCTTGAGGCGCCACTCGGTCATCCACTCGGGTTCTTTCTTGAGCGCGGAAAGTTGACGCACGATGTCTTCGGACAGACCGGCCGGCAGATACTCGGTCTCGATGTCCGTGACGAAGCCGGCTTCGTAGCGACGGCCCAGCGCTTCTGCCACTTCGGCGTTGTCGCGAAGTGTCGTGGCGGAGAGGTCGCTGCGTTCAGTGGTTTCGATGGTCATG
>NZ_JBFTRY010000162.1:0-7904 GCF_056399745.1 Dyella sp. 01N36 | reverse complement strand
GTCCTTGCCGACGGGGCGAAAGCCCTGCGCGAGCATCTCGTCGGGACGCGCGCCGACCACCTCGTGGTCGTGGTCGGTCACCGGTCGMTTGAGCAGTTTGTCGCGGACGGCGCCGCCGACGAGATAGATGCGCATGCGGGGGATTCTGCCACGTGATGCGAAGCGGCCGGCTAACCGGGGCTAGCCATCTGGGAGGCTAACCCTGTGGGAGCGCACCCAGTGCGCGACGGCCTCAGGCGGTGAGGCACCCTCAGTCGCGCACAGGGTGCGCTCCCACAGGGAAGCTCTCACAGGGAAGCGCCCACAGGGAAGGGGTGGACGAGTTATCGCCCAGCCGATCTCGCCAGGTCCAGCCGACGCTGCCGCGCCGGTATGTTCAACAGCACCGGCAGCCATGCCGCCAGCGGCTGCGGGGTGATGCCCAGCGCGGCATAACCATCCACCTTGCCCACCGAATCGGTGCGCAGCGAGCGAAAGTTGTCCAGCGAGAACGGCTTGCCCGGCAGCATTTGCGCCACTTGTGCCTGCAGCCGGCCGAGGCCGTCCGGCAGCGCCATGATGGGTGTGCGCACGCCCATCGTGTCGCGGATCATGTGCACGATCTCGCCGAGCGTGAGCACATCCGGGCCGTAGAGCTCGAAGCTGCGGTCGATGCCGAGCTTGTCGTCGCCGATGCAGCGAGCCATCGCTTCGGCCACGTCGCCGGCCCAGGTCGGCGCCATCTTCGACGGTGCGCGCGCCAGCGGCAGCACTGGCATCTGCCGCAGCAACGTGGCGAAACGCGACACCAGGCCGCCATCCGCGCCGAACATCACGCTCGGCTGGTAGATGGTCCAGTCAATCGAGGAGTTGCGCACCTGCGCTTCCGCCTCGCCCTTGCTCTTGAGGTATTGCGACAAGCCCTGGCCGGCCTTGAGCGCGCTCATATGGTGCAGGCGCGACACGCCGGCCGCCTGGCAGGCGCCGAGCACGCGCTGGGCCAGGTCCACGTGCGCGCGCTGGAAGGTCTGCTCGCCGAACGCATTGAGGATGCCGACCAGGTTGATCACCGCATCGGCGCCCTCGAACTGCCGGCGCAGCGCATTGGCGTCATACACATCCACGCTGTGGATGCTCACGCCGGGGAGCACGCCCAGCGCACGCCGCTGTTCGCGGTTGCGCGATAGCAGCACGATGCGATGGCCGTCCCTGATCAGGCGCGGCAGCAAATGCGAGCCGACAAAGCCGCTACCGCCGAGCACGACCAGTTGTTTGGATTTCAGTGTCACTCAGTGTCTCCGCCTCAATGCGTACTGCTGGCTGCAGCCGGTGCTGCCATGCTGCTGGCGGGAGCAGCTGAACCTGCCTCCGCAGGCGTCGGCGGCGCCACCACCGGACAGGTCACCAGCTTACGCTCACTGCGGGCATCCGGCAGCGTATAGGTCTGGCCGATCGGCGTGAGTCGCTGCGACAGCGTGACGGCATTGCCATGCTGGCGCCAGTCGTAGATCACCGCGAAGGACATCACGCGCGCCACGTATTCGCGCGTCTCCTTGAACGGAATGGTGGCGATGAACAGGTCCGGCGGCAGCGAATTGCGCGCCTCCAGCCATTGGTCCACCTTGCCGGGGCCGGCGTTGTAGGCCGCGCTGGCGAGCCAGGGCGCGCCGTTGAAGCGCGCTGCCATCTGCGCGAGATAGCGCGTGCCCAGGATGATGTTGGTGATCGGGTCGTACAGCGAGTCCCCGCCAGTCCAGGTGACGCCGTTGCGCTTGGCCACCAGCGCGGCCGTCGACGGCAGCAACTGCATCAGGCCGCGCGCATCCGCACCGGAGCGTGCATCGGCCATCCAGGCGCTTTCCGCGCGAAGAATGGCGTACGCCCACGACGGATCGATCCCTGCCTGTTCGGCCTGCGGTACCAGTCCGTCCTGGCTGGCCAGCGGGAAGCGCTGCTCGTAATAGCGCAACGCATCGCCGGTGTTGAAGGTGAACACCGCGCGGTCGTACCAGCCGCGACGATAGGCGAGAGCGACCGCCTGCTTGAGCGTATCCGCATCAGCGCCATCGAGTGCCTGCGTCCATTCGCGACGCGCCTGCTTGGGCAGGCCCACGGCATAAAGCTCGAACGCGCGCAACAAACCCTGGTTGGCGAGCAGGGCGCGTTCGCGCTGCGGGTTGCCTTTCAGGTCCGTCTGGCAGATGCCGTACGGCGCCTTGATGCGATCGGCAGCAAGGAATCCGAAGAACGTCGGCTCCTGCGCCAGGCTGCTGAGTACCTGTTGCGACTCGGCATTGCGATTGGTGGCAGCCAGAGCGCGTGCGCGGAACCAGCGCCATTCGCCGTCCTGCTGTTGCGTCGCCGGCATCGCATCGATGGCGGCGAGCGCCGCAGTCCAGTCCTGTTGTGCCAGGGCGGCGCGCACGCGCCATTCGCGGCTGGTGTCGGTCTGCACGGACGCCGGCAGCGCGATCAGGCGCGAGAGTGCATCGGCGTCGTAGTCGGTGGCATGGAACAAGGCCAGCGCATACATCACGCGATTGCGCTGCTCGGGAGTGAAGGCGAAATGGCTCTGCAGTTTTTGCCAGGCGATGTCCGCGGTGACCGACTGGCGCCGCGCAAGTCGTTCCAGCGCGAGCGTCGCGGCCTGCCGGTTGCGCGTCGTATCGGGCCACTGATTGGCTGCCACCACCGCAGCCCCGGGATCGCTGAGTGCGGAGGCGATGCGTCTTGCGGAATCCGCCTGGTCCGCCGGCAGCCAGCCGGCGATGGCGTTGATGGTGCCCGGCTGCACGGCATCCGCGGCGCGGTCGATGCGATCCCACAGGCGTGGTTCGGTGAGCAGGCCCTGGTCGTGCGCGGCGCTCAACACCGGATCGCAGGCACCCGGCAGTTTGGGCTTGCTCCACAGCGCGGCAAGGTCGCGATCGAAATCGAGCTGCGCACCCTTGCTCAGCTGCGCCTGCAACGCGTTGCAGGTGAGCGCATCGCCGAGACCCGGCTGGTACATCGCAAGAAACGTGTCCCAATCCTGCCGGCGCGCCAGTTCGGTGAGAAAGTCGCGGCGCAAGTCCGCGGCAGGCAGCAGGCCGGGATAGCGCTTGAGATAGTCCTCGACCTGCGGCCGCTGGACCTGGCGGATATCGTGCGTGAGCGAGGTCACTTCCAGATAGGGATAGAGCGGGTAGTCCTGCAGTGTGCTGGCCGCCGTGCGCCAGCCATCGCCGCCCTGCTGGGCCGCGGCGTACGCCTGCTTGAATGCCGTGCGTTGCGCTTCCGTGGGCTCGGCGGCCGAGGCCGCGCCGACCAGCCACAGGCCGGCCACCAGGATGAGCAGGCGGCGGGCAACTTGCCGCGGTGCTGCGTGCAGGGACATGACGACTCCTTTGCCAAGACCGACGCAGTGATAGTCGCGGTTCCGCAGGGGCGGCGCGCTGCGCGGGACTGCGCAGAATGGCCAATCCCCGCTGAGCGTGACGTGAAACCGAGGGCGCGGCCCTGCCCGCGCACATGGCGAGGGCGCAGCCCCTGTTAGAATTCGCCACCCACGAGGCGCCGCATCCGGCGCTTGAGCCACGCTCTTAGGAAGCGCATGTCGCCATCGCCCTCGCCGTCATCCCGTGTTGCCCCGCTGGCATGGTTGATCCTCGTCGTGGCCACCCTGTCAGGCGCCGCGTGGTGGTGGCAGATTGGACGCCCGGTGGCGCTGCCGGATGCGCCGACCGCACGCATCGCCTGCGTGTCCTATGCACCGTTCCGCAAGCCGGGCGAGACGCCGCTCGATCCGCATGCCTTTGTCAGCCCCGAGCGTATCGACGCGGATCTGAAGGCATTGTCCGAGCGCTTCGATTGCGTGCGCACGTATTCGCAGGGCTTTGGCTTGAACGCTGTGCCCGCGATCGCCCTGAAATACGGCATGAAGGTGCTGATGGGCATCTGGCTGGGCCGCGATCTCGCGCTCAACGACCGCGAAGTGACGATGGGCATCGCCACCGCGAAGGCGTATCCGCAGGTGATCCGCGGCGTGATCGTCGGCAACGAAGTGCTGCTGCGCGGCGAGCAATCGCCCGAAGCGATCGCCGCCTACATCACGCGCGTGCGCAGCGCGCTGCAGGATGTGCACGTGCCGGTCACCTATGCCGATGTGTGGGAGTTCTGGCTGCGCTATCCGCAGATGGCCAACGTGGTCGACTACATCACCATCCACATTCTCCCGTACTGGGAGGACGATCCGGTGCCGCCGCAGGATGCACTCAAGCATGTCGCGGACGTCTATGCGCAGATGAAGGCGCACTTCTCCGGTCGTGCCGTGATGATTGGCGAGACCGGCTGGCCGAGCCAGGGCCGTCCGCGCCGCGAGGCGAGTGCGAGCCTGGTGAACGAGGCGCGTTATCTGCGCGAATTCCTGCTCTATGCCGGCAGCGTGGACATGCCGTACAACGTGATCGAAGCGTTCGACCAGCCGTGGAAGCGCGATCAGGAAGGCACGGTCGGCGGCTATTGGGGCATTTTCGATGTCAATGCAAAGCCCAAGTTCAGCATGCAGGGACCGGTGGTCGAGGAGCCGAACTGGATCGCCGGCTGGTTCGCCGGTGTGGCAGGTGCCGTGTTGTTTTTGCTGTCGGGCATCTGGCGTCGCGGCTTGGCCAATACGCGCAGTCGCGTTGCGCTGATCCTCGCTGGCTTCGCCACCGCCACGTCGATTGCATGGCAGGGCCGTCGCATGCTGTTCGATTGCCGCAACCAGCTGGAATGGGTGTTTTCCGGCCTGCTTTGCGCGCTGGCCCTGCTTTCGGCCGTCTATCTGGCGCGCCGCATCGCTGCACGACTGGCCGGCGCGGCCATCCAGTTGCCGGATCGCCGCGTGCGTTTCCTGTGGATGTTCGGCTTGGCCTTCTACGACTTGCTGCTGGTCTTCGACGGCCGCTATCGCGATTTCCCGCTGGGCCTGTTCTGGCCGCCGGCGGTGGGCTTCATGATTGCGGCGTTGATGGAATCGGCCGACAACTGCGTGGTGCCGATCATCGAGGAGCGCTTCATGGCCTGCCTGCTGCCGTTGCTCGCTGCCGTGGTGGTGGCGCAGGAGATCGGGCTCAACCCGTCGACCTGGCTATGGCTGGCCGTGAACTTCGCGACCGCCGGTGCGGTGATGATCGAATGGCGCCGCGCCGCCCGACTGCAGACGTACCAGCCGCAGGCAACCCACCAGTAACGCGAACGCACCCGGCGCAAAACAGTAGAGCACCACGGCGACCACGCCGGTCGCCGCGGAAAGCCAGGCCGCGAACGGGTGCTTCCAGGCCAGTGCGAGTACGGCGGCGGCCAGTGCCACCCAGCCGTAGATGCCCATCTGATAGCTGTAGCTGGCAGACATGCGCAGCGGTGCCAATACAAATCCCATCACCGCGGCATGGCGCGCATCGCAGGTCAGCGAGCGCGCGGTGTCGCACAGGTGCGCCACGTCGACCGACTCGACCAGGCCATAACGCAGCGCATACGCAAGCGCGCCGAGCAGGATCAGCGTCAACCAGGGCAGGGTCAGCAGTACAGCGCGTTTCATCGACGGATCCGGTGCAGGCGTGGGGTGATATGGCTGGGCAAGCGGATCTCGGCCGCTATGGGTAGATGATCGGAGAACGCCTGCGGCAGCGCCCACACTTTGTCGAGCTGGATCTTCTCGGAGGTGAGGATGTGATCGAGCGCGCGACGCGGCTTCCAGCTGGGAAACGTCGGCGTCGATTGATCGGGCGGCACCAGGCTGGACTTGGCGAACAGGTGCTTCATCTCCGCGCTGCGCGCTTCGGTATTGAGATCGCCCATCAGCACGGCATGCGGGAAATCCTGCAGCACTTCGGCAATGAAGCCCAGCTGCTTCGCACGTGCCGGTGCGCTGAGCGAGAGGTGCGCGATCATCACGGCGAGCGCATCGTCGCCGTCGCCAAAACGCGCGAGCAAGGCGCCGCGGCCGGGAATGCGGCTGGGCAGCGGATAGTCGAGCACGCTGCTGGGTTCGAGCCGGCTGATCAACCCGTTCGCCGAATGCGCCAGCCGCGCCATCGGGCGATTGGGCTGATGACTCCAGAACGGCATGCCGGCCGCTTCGGCCAGGTAGCGCGTCTGATTGAGAAAGCCCGAACGCAGGCTGCCGGCGTCCGCTTCCTGCAGGCCGATCAGGTCGAACTGCGGCAGTACTTCGGCGAGGCGGTCGAGGTTGTCCAGTTTGCTGCGGCCCGGCAGCACGGCATTGAGGCTGCGCGTGACGTATTCGCTGTAACGCTGCACGCTGGCGCCAGCCAGGATATTGCAGCTGAGCAGACGCAAACGGCGTTCGGTGGCCGGGGCGGGAGTGGGTTCGGCACGCTTCATCGGGCGGAAAGGGTAGTCGCAAAAGGGTGAACGCCGCCATCGTGGCGGCGATCAGACTGGAGACAGACCCTGAGCATGCCCGGTCGGTTGTGAACGCGGGGAAAGTTCCGCGTCGCCGCCGGGGCTTACTTGGCGCCGCTGAGGTCGCGCTTGGCCAGCCACTGGGCGACGGCGGACAGTTCGGCCAGGGTCTTCACATTGGCAGTGCGGTACTTGCCGTCGACGACGATGGTCGGCGTGCCGTCCACCTGCCACTGCTTGACCAGCTCGGCATCCTTGCGGATCTGCTGGGTCACCTCGTCGGAACTGGCGATGCGCATGAACTCCTCGCGCTTCGCGCCATGCATGGCGTAGAAATCGGCCAGCTCATCGAGGGTGGAGATCGGGTAGTGGTCGTCGAACTTGGCCTTGAACAGCTCCAGGTGCGTCTGTTCCAGCACGCCCAGCTTCTTGGCGGCGTAATAGGCACGGGCAAACGGCAGCCATTCGTCGCTGAACACGGCCGGCATCAGCTTGAACGTCACGCCGGCCGGCAGCTGCTTGCGCATCTGCTCGGCGATCGGCGCGAAATGCGCGCAGTGGATGCAGCCGTAGGAGAACACTTCGACCACTTCGACCTTGCCCTCATTGCTGAGGCGGTGCGCCGGTGCCGGCAGCGTCACGTACTCGGTGCCCTCGGTATAGGGCGCGGCATCGTTGGAGCCGGTGGCGGTGCACGCCGTGGCCAGCAACAGGCCGGCGATCAGGCTGAAGGCGCGCAGGGAGGCAAAACGCTTGAACATGGGGCGGGTCTCGTCGAATGGCGTCAGGTGGATGTCGATGCGCGCGGCTTACTTGCCTGCGGCTTCCTTGGACACCAGCCACTTGGCGAGTTCCACTGCCTGCTCATAACCGCCGGCCGAACGCGCGGTGAAACGGTACTTGCCGTCGACCACGATGGTCGGGGTTTCTTCCACGCCATAGGCCTTGAGCATTTCGTCGGCGCGCTTGACCTTGGTGTTGATGGCAAACGAGTTGGCCACAGCGGCGAATTCTTTCGGATCGGCCCCGAACTTTGCGTAGACCTTGGCGGCGTCGTCGATGGTGGGCAGCGCCGAAGCGGGCTTGAGGCCGGTGCCCTGCATGGCGCTCAGCTCCTGCGACTTCCACACGGCGTCGTACATCGCGTCATTGGCCTTGTCGGCCACGCCCAGCGCCTGCGCGGTGAGGAAGGCGCGCTGCAGCATCGGCCAGTTTTCCTGCGGCATGAAGGAGGCCGGCAGATAAGCCACGGCGGCGCTGGCGGGCAGCTCCTGCACCAGCTTGTTCATGGTGGGATGGAACTGGTTGCACGCCGGGCAGCCGTAGGAGAACACCTCGGTCACTTCGATCTTGTCGGTGCTGCTGACCTTGGCCTGCGCCGGTTCGATGCGGAAGTAGTGCTTGCCTTCCACCCACTTGCCATCGTCCACGAACGGCGTGGCCGCTGCGGCGGGCGCCGCCGGAGCCTGCGCGGTGGTGCTGGCAGCCGCCGGAGCGGCGGCGGTGCTGGCGGCGGCCGGAGCCGCGGTGGTTGCGGC
>NZ_JBFTRY010000161.1:0-8016 GCF_056399745.1 Dyella sp. 01N36 | reverse complement strand
TGGGGCGACGATCAGCGGAAACGATTGATGGTGTCGCGCAAATCCAGCGCAGCAGCACGCGCAGCCTGCGCGAAATCCTCGTCATTGCCCGCGTAGAGAATTGCACGCGAGGAGCTGATCATCAGCCCGGTGCCGTCGGCGCTGCGGCCATGCTTGAGCACGGCTTCCACATCACCGCCTTGCGCACCGATACCCGGCACCAACAGCGGCATGTCGCCCACGATGCTACGCACCTTGCCCAGTTCTTCCGGCCAGGTGGCGCCGGTGACCAGCGCGCAGTTGCCGTTGGCGTTCCAGTCGCGTGCAATGGTTTCAGCCACGCGCAGATAGAGCGGCTGACCGCCGCAGTCGAGCGCCTGGAAATCCGCGCCGCCGGGATTGGATGTGCGGCACAGCAGGATCACGCCCTTGTCGGCACGTTCGAGGAACGGCTGGGCGGAATCGCGCCCCATATAGGGGTTGAGCGTCACGGCATCGGCGCGGTAGCGATCGAACGCCTCGGCGGCATAGTGCTGAGCGGTGCTGCCGATGTCGCCGCGCTTGGCATCGAGGATCACCGGCACGCCGGGATGCTTGTCGTGGATGTGCGCGATCAGGCGTTCCAGCGCGTCTTCGGCACGCAGTGCGGCAAAGTGCGCGATCTGCGGCTTGTACGTGCAGACCAGGTCCGCGGTGGCATCAACGATGTCGCGGCAGAATTCGAACACCGCGTCCGGGCGACCCTTGAGGTGCGCGGGAAATTTCGCGGGCTCGGGATCGAGGCCGACGCAGACGAGGGAGTCATGGGCAGCCCATGCCTGTTGCAGGGATTGCATGAAGTGCATCGGGTTCTCCTCGTCGCTGCCTTTCACTCCCTCTCCCCTCCGGGAGAGGGTTGGGGTGAGGGGACAATCTTGCGTTGTCGCTGATTTGAAATCTTGTTCTTTTGAGGATCGGGGCCAGCCGTGGCCCCTCACCCCAGCCCTCTCCCCGGAGGGGAGAGGGAGCAGGAGCTCGCTTACGCCAGCTTCTTGTACTTCACACGATGCGGGCCGGCGGCCTCGTCGCCGAGGCGGCGCTTCTTGTCGGCTTCGTACTCGTTGTAGTTGCCCGGGAAGAACTCCACGTGCGAATCACCTTCGAACGCGATGATGTGCGTGGCGATGCGATCGAGGAACCAGCGGTCATGCGAGATCACCATCGCGCAGCCCGGGAATTCCAGCATCGCGTCTTCCAGTGCGCGCAGCGTTTCGACGTCCAGATCGTTCGACGGTTCGTCGAGCAGCAGCACGTTGCCGCCCTGCATCAGCGTCTTGGCGAGGTGCAGGCGGCCGCGCTCACCGCCGGACAGGCTGCCCACCATCTTCTGCTGGTCSGWGCCCTTGAAGTTGAAGCGGCCGATATAGGCGCGCGACTGCAGCTCGTAGCGACCGATGGTGATGATGTCGGCGCCGTCGGAGACTTCCTGCCACACGTTCTTGTTCGGATCGAGGCTGTCGCGCGACTGGTCCACATAGGCCAGCTGCACGGTGTGGCCGAGCTTCACTTCGCCCTGGTCCGGCTTTTCCTGGCCGGTGATCAGCTTGAACAGGGTCGACTTGCCGGCGCCGTTCGGGCCGATSAYGCCGACGATGGCGCCMGGCGGAATCTTCATCGACAGGTCGTCGATCAGCAGGCGATCGCCGAAGGACTTGGACACGTTCTTGAACTCGATCACTTCCTGGCCCAGGCGCTCGCCCGGCGGGATGTAGAGCTCGTTGGTTTCGTTGCGCTTCTGGTACTCGACCGAGTTCAGTTCTTCGAAACGGTTGATACGTGCCTTGCCCTTGGACTGACGGCCCTTGGCGGCCGAGCGCACCCACTCCAGCTCGCGTGCGAGAGCCTTCTGGCGCCCCTTTTCGGCGGCTTCTTCGCGGGCCAGACGCTCGCTCTTCTGTTCCAGCCAGTCGGTGTAGTTGCCCTTCCACGGAATACCGCGGCCGCGGTCGAGTTCGAGAATCCACTCGGCGGCGTGCTCGAGGAAGTAGCGATCATGGGTGACCGCCACGACGGTGCCCGGATAGTTCTGCAGGAACTGCTCCAGCCAATCCACCGACTCGGCGTCCAAGTGGTTGGTGGGCTCGTCGAGCAGCAGCATGTCCGGCTTGGACAGCAGCAGGCGGCACAGCGCCACGCGGCGCTTTTCACCACCGGACAGCGGCCCGATCTTGGCATCCCACGGCGGCAGGCGCAGCGCGTCGGCGGCCACTTCGAGCTGGCGCTCCAGGGCGTGCGCATCGTTCACGGCCAGGATGTTTTCCAGCTCCTGCTGTTCTTTGGCCAGCTTGTCGAAATCCGCGCCTTCTTCGGCATAGGCGGCATAGACCTCGTCGAGGCGCTTCTGCGCATCGAGGATCACCGACACGCCTTCCTCGACCGCTTCGCGCACCGTCTTCTCGGGATCAAGCTGCGGCTCCTGCGCCAGATAGCCGACCTTGATACCCGGCTGCGGGCGGGCTTCGCCCTGGAAGTCCGTGTCCACGCCGGCCATGATCTTCAGCACCGTCGACTTGCCCGCGCCGTTCAGGCCCAGCAGGCCGATCTTGGCGCCGGGGAAGAAGCTGAGCGAGATGTCCTTGATGATCTGGCGCTTCGGGGGAACGATCTTGCTGACCCCGTTCATGGTGTAGATGTATTGCATGGAACCTCCGGCGACGTGCACCCAGCCGGCCGAGAGGGGCAGGCAGTGCGATCAGAGTGGGTGTAAACCACTCATTATAGCGGCTTGTGGGGTCGCTCCGGTGACTGCTGCCCGACCCCCGCGACCGTTCTGCCCGCGTCTTGCCCGATCCCGCCCCGGTCGTCGCCCAGGCCTTGGCCATGCTGGGGTTTTCCCGGATCAGGCCTATGGACAGGACAGCCACGCGGGCACCACAGCACTTGCTGCGCGTCGCCACCTCACTGGACGAGGAAGCCGCCCGTTGGGTCCGGGTGCGGGGGCCCTGGGCCGTGGTCGTGCACGAACTGGTCTGCTTCGGCGTCAAGCAGGCCAGGGCATGCCTGTTCGGCGGATGCATGCTGGCCCTGTTGTTGGCGACATGGGCCTGGTATCCCGTCGATGCGCCGCTGGCCCGCTACGACTTCCTTGTGCTGGCGGCGCTGGCCCTGCAGGTGCTGCTGATCGCCATGGGACTGGAGACGCGGGACGAGGCCAGGGTGATCCTCTGTTTCCATCTGGTCGGCACCGCCATGGAGGTGTTCAAGACCGCCATGGGCTCGTGGGTCTATCCCGAAGCTTCGCTGCTGCGCATCGGCGGCGTGCCCTTGTTTACGGGATTCATGTATGGCGCCGTGGGTAGCTATATCGCCCGCGCGTGGCGGCTGTTCGAGTTCCGCTTCATCCGCCATCCCCCGTTCGCGGCCACGGCGTGGCTCGCGCTGGCGATCTACGTGAATTTCTTCACGCATCATTTCCTGCCTGACGTCCGCTGGCTGCTGTTTGCGGTGTTGGCAGTCTTGTTCGGCCGCACCTGGATTTTGTTCCGCGTGCGCCGCGCGTATCGCAGGATGCCCCTGCTTTTCGGCTTCGTGCTGGTGGCGCTGTTTATCTGGTTCGCGGAAAACCTGGGGACATTCGCATCGGCGTGGCGTTATCCGGCGCAGCGCCATGGTTGGGAGATGGTGCCGCTCGACAAACTTGGCGCATGGCTGCTGCTGATGGTGATCAGCTATGTGCTGGTGTCCGCCGTGGCCCGACGAACGCGTGGGCAGCGCTCCGTCGGATGTCGCGCACAGGGTGCGCTCCCACAGAAGTCAGCGCACCGGCCGGGCGGCGTCGAAGATCGCGCTGACAGTACGCGTATGCAGTGAGGCGGCGTCGTAGCCCGGGGGCAGCATGCCGGCGATTTCCAGCATGACTGCGCCATGCAGGGAGGCCCAGATCTGGTGGCCGATGATGGGGGCGTCGGCGTCGGCTGCGATGGTGCCTTCGGCGATCATTACGTCCACATGCGCGGCAATGGTGCCCCACATGCGCTCGTGCGCCTGGCGATAGGCGGGATCGTCCTGCCGTGTCTCCGGGTACTCGAACATCAGCCGGTAGGTGGCGGTGTTCTCGCGGGCAAAGGCGATATAGGCATCACGCACGGCGCGGCTGCGGGTGCGGCCGTCGCCGGGCGATGCCAGCGCGCGTTCCAGGGCTTCGGAGAAACGGTTGAGGCCGCGGGTGCGCACCGCCGTGATGATTTCTTCCTTGTTATGGAAATAGCGGTAGGGCGTCATCGTGCCCACGCCCAGGTCGCCGGCCAGTCGCCGCATGGTGACGGCGGCCGGGCCTTCTTCCACGTAGATCTTCGCCGCCGCCTCGCACAGGCGTGCGCGGAAGGCTTCGGTTTCCTGCTCGCTCAGCGCCTTGGGCACGCGTCACTCCTCGACCTGAAGCGTCTTGCGGAAAAACGCCAGCGCATCGGCATTGACCTGCTCATGCACCTTGGCGCGGTCCACGCCGGCCGGATCGCTGCACATCGGGGCGATCTCCTTGGCCAATTCAGCGGAGCAGGGCGGCAGGAACACCCAGTGGTCGGCGTGCGGTACTTCCTTCACTCCCGCCAGCGTCTTGATCAGCGGCTGGATGTGTTTGGCGTTGGCTTCCGGCGGCAGCACCTTGTCGTTCTGGCCGTAGTAGAGAAAAACCGGGACATGCACCTGATCGAAGCTGTGCGCGTCGAAGATCAGGCTCATCGGGGCCATCGCAAAAGCCGCTTTCACCCGCGGATCGGCCGTGTCGCCGTACTTGCCCAGCTGGCCCTGCATGTCCTCGAGCACCTGCTCCATGGTCTTGCCCTGCTTGGCGGCGGCAGCCTTGAACTCCGCGGCGTGGCCGCAGACATCCTGGTCGTGCGGATAGCGCTGGCAGAAGCCGACGAATCGCACGAAACGCGGCTTTGCCCCGGCCAGCATCAAGGCCGTGTAGCCACCCGCCGAGAAGCCCGCTACGCCGATCCGGTTGGGATCGATCAGGGGCTTCCAGCGCGGGTCATTGAGCAGGGTGGAGATGGCGGACTTCACCTGCACCGGCCGACCGGCCAGCACTTCGATATGGCCGACCTGGCTGGTATCGCGAAAGTAGTCGCCCAAATGATTGAGCGTGGCGACCACGAAGCCGTGGCTGGCGAGGTAGGTGGCCAGATCGCGATGGCCCAGGTTGCTGCCGCCGTTGCCGTGGGAAAGGATCACCAGCGGCTTGGCGCCAGGGATGGCGGGCGCGTCAGGCGTGGCCGCGACGTCGTAGGGGCCGATCGCCGTGATGCCGTGCGTCGGCTGCGACGAGGGATAGAACACATAGCCCTCGGTCGGCTTTCCGCTGATCGGGTCGGGGATCTGGATGGCGCTGATGCCCACGCCGGTGACGTCGGACGCCAGGGCGGCCAGGGGCAGGAGCAGAAAGATCAGGGCAAACGCGGCGAGCTTGCGCAGCGGGCGTACCGAGGCGCGGGACGGCTGGATCGGCATGGCGAGGTCCGTAGGCTGAGTTGCGTGCGGCGTACGGTACGATGTACGCAACCGAGGCGCAAGTGACCCCAAGGTGGCCGCAATAGCACATCACGGCTACAATTTCGCGTTCTAGCCCTGCTTGCCACCCCCACGAGGTCAGGATGTTCCCGAAGCACGAGACGATCGCCGGTTACGACAACGAACTGGCCCAGGCTATGGCCGACGAAGCCCGCCGTCAGGAGGACCACGTCGAGCTGATCGCTTCGGAGAACTACGCCAGCCCCCGCGTGATGGAAGCCCAGGGTAGCGTGCTCACCAACAAGTACGCCGAGGGTTACCCGGGCAAGCGCTACTACGGCGGCTGCGAATTCGTGGACGTGGCCGAACGCCTCGCCATCGATCGCCTCAAGCAGCTGTTCGGCGCCAACTACGCCAATGTGCAGCCGCATTCGGGTTCGCAGGCCAACCAGGCCGTGTACCTCGCGCTGCTCAATCCGGGCGACACCATTCTCGGCATGTCGCTCGCACACGGTGGCCATCTCACCCACGGCGCCAAGGTCAACGTCTCGGGCAAGCTGTTCCACGCCGTGCAGTACGGCGTGAACGAGCAGGGCCTGGTCGATTACGACGAAGTCGAGCGCCTCGCCGTCGAGCACAAGCCCAAGATGATCGTGGCCGGTTTCAGCGCCTACTCGCAGGTGATGGACTGGCCACGCTTCCGCGCGATCGCCGACAAGGTGGGTGCGTATCTGTTCGTGGACATGGCGCACGTCGCCGGTCTGATCGCCGCGGGCGTCTATCCGAACCCGCTGCCGCATGCGCACGTGGTCACCTCCACCACGCACAAGACGCTGCGCGGTCCGCGCGGCGGCATCATCGTGGCCAAGGACGCCGGCGAAGAGATCGAGAAGAAGCTGCAGTCGATCGTGTTCCCGGGCATCCAGGGCGGTCCGCTGATGCACGTGATCGCCGCCAAGGCGGTGGCTTTCAAGGAAGCGCTGGAGCCGGAATTCAAGGCCTACCAGACCCAGGTGGTCAAGAACGCCAAGGCGATGGCCAAGACCTTCATCGAGCGCGGCTACAAGATCGTTTCCGGCGGCACCGAGAACCATCTGATGCTGGTCGATCTGATTGGTCGCGACGTGACCGGCAAGGACGCGGAAGAAGCGCTGGGCAAGGCGCACATCACCGTCAACAAGAACGCCGTGCCGAACGATCCCCGCAAGCCGTTCGTCACCTCGGGCCTGCGCGTGGGCACGCCGGCCGTCACCACCCGCGGTTATCTGGAAGCGGACGTGGTCGAACTCACGCAGTGGATTTGCGACGTGCTTGACGCCCCCAACGATGACGCCGTCATCGCCAAGGTGCGCGACAAGGTCACGGCGCAGTGCCACAAGTTCCCTGTCTACGGCTGAGCCGTCACGAAGGATGAGGGCCGATAAGAAACGAGAAGTGAGCAGGGGCGCCTTTTCTCGTTTCTCCCTCCCTTCCAGGAATCGATGAACCTATGCATTGCCCTTACTGCCAGCACGAAGACACTCGCGTGATCGACTCGCGCCTCGCCGAAGACGGTGCCACCGTGCGCCGTCGACGCGAGTGTCCCAAGTGCAGTGAACGCTTCAATACCTTCGAAACCGCCGAGCTCAAGCTGCCTTCCATCGTGAAGAGCGGCGAGCGCCGTGAACCGTTCGACGAACACAAGCTGCGCGTGAGCTTTGAACGCGCCCTGCAGAAGCGTCCGGTGCCCACCGATTCGGTGGACACCGCCGTGCGCGAAATCATCAACGACCTGCGCCGCTGCGGCGAACGTGAAGTGCCTTCGCGGCAGGTGGGGGAGTTGGTGATGCGTGAGCTGAAGAAGCTCGATCAAGTGGCGTATGTGCGCTTCGCTTCGGTGTATCGGAAGTTTGAGGACGTGCAGGCGTTTCGCGAGGAGATCGAGAAGCTGGAGCGCGATTTGCCGGAGCTGGAGGCGTTGCAGTTGTCGTTGTTGGGGGAGCAGGTGGCGCGCAGGAAGAAGTCCTGAGGGGATTTTTTTTGGAGGCGTGATGCTTCTAGGCTCTTGCTTCTTGCTTCTTGCTTCTTGCTTCTTGCTTCTTGCTTCGTGCTCCTTGCTCCTTGCTCCTTGCTTCTTGCTTCTTGCTTCTTGCTTCTTGCTTCTTGCTTCTTGCTCCTTGCTCCTTGCTCCTTGCTCTTGAGCTCTTCGGTCTCGCTCCCTCTCTGAGCTCGTCATCCCGGCGCAGGACCGAGGCGCTCTTTAACAGCCGATTGGCTGGTCATCCAGAGCCTCGGTTTTTGGTTTTAGCGATACGGCGACCTGGCTCGCCTGCCGCGGGCTTCCGACCTCCTGCCGGARGCCGGGTCACTTTTCTTTGCTTGCCCAAAGAAAAGTAACCAAAAGAAAGGGCCCCCCGGATGGCGCGCCTTCCGGGCCTTTGGCCCTGCAGGTGCGCGGGCGGGTTGCGGGGTTTTTCGACAGGACATCCCTGTCCTGTCGAAAAACTGGCCGCATCCATGCGGCCACCCTGCGGGCTTTCCTCCACCCGCCCGCCGCGTCATACGGGG
>NZ_JBFTRY010000160.1:0-8091 GCF_056399745.1 Dyella sp. 01N36 | reverse complement strand
CGACAAACCTGTGGGAGCGCACCCTGTGCGCGACTCAACGAAGCGACCCACACCCCAACCACCCCATCAGCCCATGCAGCGACGGCACCTGCACCAACCACGGCCCCGCCATCGTGATCACGCCAGCCAGCAGCACGAACGTTGCCACACCTCGTCGCGCACCCGCATGCTGCGTCCACCGACCCACACGCGCACCGGACCACGTGAGCGGCACCATCACCAACCAGGTACCCAGGCCGAAGGCAGCCATGGTGACGCCGCCATTCAACGCATTCGCCTGCAGCCATGCTCCCGCCAGCATCGTCGCGCTGAGGCCACACGGCATCCATCCCCACAACATGCCCGCAACGATGCGACGCTGCGCCGTGTTCGCGGGAAGCAGGCACCGCTGCAAAGGCTGCAGCCATCGCCACAGCTGCACTCCCGGGCGTCCCAGCAACCGCAAGCGCCCTCGCTGGTCCAGCAGACGCAACGCCGCCAGTACCAGCACCACGCCCATCATCACGCGCGTAGCGATCACCAGCGCATGCCACTCGAACAATCGCAACACGCCATCGCCGATCCCGCCGACCAGCGCGCCCGCCAGCACATAGCCCAGCACGCGGCCAGCATTCAACTGCAGCGACGCGAGCAGTCCATGACGCGGCGACCACACGGAAAACCCGGTTGCGATGCCGCCGCACATGGCCGCGCAGTGCATACCGCCCACCAAGCCGGTCAATAACGCCGCCGAAACGGCGAGCACGTCAATCGACATCGGCGTCCCTGGAGGCGTGCGGCGCATCAGGGCGCGCATCGTCGCGCAGGATATCCAGCGCAGGCGTATCTATATCGTCGAATTGCCCTTTGCGGACGGCCCACACGAAGGCGCCAATCGCAAACGCAAGCAGCATCAAACTCAGTGGCACCAGCATGAGCAGGATGATCACGGCGTCACACCCGCCTTCGCTGGCCGCACCAAACGCAACGCATTGAACGTCACGGCCAAGGAGGATGTGGCCATGCCGAGTGCGGCCAAGGCAGGCGTCACATGCCCAGTGATCGCCAGAGGCAGCGCGAGCAAGTTGTAACCCACGGCCCAGGCGAAGTTCTGGCGGATGATGCGCTGTGTCCGCCGCGCCAGCACGATGGCAGCGGGAATGCGCAGCAACGATGGCGAGGTCAACACCATGTCGGCCGCGCGCTGCGCCAGCGAGGCACCCTCGCCCATGGCAATCGACACATCGGCGCCGGCGAGCACCGGCGCATCGTTCAGGCCGTCTCCCACCATCGCCACGATGCGTCCTTTCGCCTGCAGCGCACGCACCAGTGCCAGCTTGTCTTCCGACGACTGGCGCGAATGCGCCTGGCCGATCCGCAATTCGCGCATCAAGCGCTGCACCGCTGTGGCGGCATCGCCGCTGGCAAGATGGATCTCGACGCCCAAGATGCGCAGCGCCGCGATGGTCTCCGCTGCACCAGCGCGCACGCTCTCTTGAAGACAGAACCTGGCGACCGCTCGCTTGCCGTCACCCAGCCAGAGCTGGCCGTCGTCGTCACGAGAGGCTGCAAACGAGGCTCGGCCGAGTCGCCACCACGTTCCTTCGATATGGCCCTGGACGCCGAGTCCCGTGATTGTGCGCACGTCCTGGGCTTGCAGCGATGTGGTGATGCCGGCAAAGGCCTGGGCAATGGGATGGCCACTATCTCGCTCCAGTGCGGCCGCCATCTGCAGAGCAACAGCGGACGAGATATCCCCAAAGGTCTGCACGTCGCCCACGGCGAGCTGCACGCTGGTCAGCGTGCCCGTCTTGTCGAACACCATGTCGCTGACACGCGCGAGATGCTCCAGGCCTCCCTCGCGGATGGAGAGCACGCCTAGTCGCGCCAAGGCGCCGTGGCTTGCCGCCAGCGCGGTCGGCACTGCCAGTGACAGCGCACATGGGCAACTGACCACCAGCAGCGACAGCGTGACTTCGAACGCTCGCGCCGGCTCGTGGATGCGCCAAACGCTGTAGACAATCACCGCCAACACGATCAACACCGATACGAACACGCTGCCGATGCGATCGGCGACGCGCGCCAGGCGCGGTCGTTGCGATTGCGCCTGCTCGACCAATCGGGCCAGCTGCGACAATCGCGTGGCAGCACCGATCCGGGTCACTTCGATACGCGCGGGAATCTCGCGACATACGGTGCCTGCATAAATCGTCGCTCCCGGCGCGCGAGTCATCGGCCGCGACTCACCGGTAAGCAGCGCCTCCTCGAACGAGGCTTCCGCACCGAGCAGGCACCCATCGGCAGGCACCACTTCGCCCACGGCTACGCAGACGATATCGCCCACCTGCAGTGACGCCACGGGCACGGACTCCCTGCTGCCGTCAGCGCGCTCGCGCACCGCCAAGGTGGGACGTGCTCGCGCAAGCGCATCCACCTGCGCACTGGCGACGCGGCGCGCGCGCTGCTCCAGCMGGCGCGCCGTGAGCAACAGAAACACGAACATCGTGGCGGCGTCGTACCAGATCTGCGCGCCGCCACGGGCGGTTTCCACCATGCTGGCGAAGTAAGCCAACAGCGTCGAGCTGGCGATCAAGGTGTCCATGCCCGGATGGCGCTGCCGCAGCTCGCGCCAGCAGCCCTGCAGAAATGGCCAACCGGAGAAAAACACCACGGGCGTGGCGACCAGCAAGGCGACCCAGCGGAAGAAGTCGCGTGTCGGACCGGCCATGTGATGGCCGAAATCCAGATACAGCGCCTCGGAAAACATCATGGTCTGCATCGCGCCAAGACCGGCGATGCCCAGGCGCATCAGCCATCGGCGCTGTTCGGCCACGCGCTCGCGTTCGCGCGCAGCGCCGGTGGCCAGATACGGGCGATAGCCGAGCATCGCCAGACGTCCGAGCAAGTGCGACAGTCGAACCCGCGCTGGATGCCAGCCGATGCGGATGCGCCCGGTCACTGCGTTCGCACTCGAGTCGAATACGCCCGGCTCACGCCGCAGCGCCTGATCGATCAACCACGCGCATGCGGCGCAACGCATGCCATCGGTCAACAGGGTGATTTCAAGCCCGCCGGCCACGGGCACCGCGTGTTCGCCGAGCAGGTCGTCGCGGTCCCAGCTGGCCAGATCGGCCATCTCTTCGACGCGCGTTGCTGCCGCGCTGCGCAGACGGTAGTAGTCGCCGAGCTCGGATTGGCCAATCCACTCCGCCGCCGCACCACAGCCGTGGCAACAGAAGCCGCGCAGCTCGCCGTCGACCTCCTGTTGCACAGGAGCGAGCGGCAGCGTTTCGCCGCAGTGGTAGCAGAGGAGTGCCCGACCGGACGGGTCGGCGTCGACGTCGCGGTCCACGATCAGGGCGTCAGGCGTATCGCTCGCGCCTGCGCCGTCCAATGTCCGTGCAGCGACCAGGCCTCATTGTCCGGGCTCAATTCCACCGCCCAGGCTTGCCCGCCGTCCAGCGAACCGACGCCGCGCCAGCCCAGTTCGCTGGGCGATAGTTCAATCATGCGTTCCGCAGCGTGCGAGTCGCCAGCCCGCAGCGTCAGTCGCAGCTTGCCGCCACGCGGGAAGTCGCCGTCCATGGGCACGGCTTCGATCATGTCGCCCTTCAAGCGAAGCACCAGACCCTTGGTGGCGACTTCCGTGGAGGGCTCATCGTGCGCCGATACCAGCAGCTTGCCGACTCGCGTGGCCTGCGTGATGGTGTCCATGTCTTCGCGACCGGGACGCACGGCCGCAAACAACAAGGCGAAGCCGATCGCCACGGAAGCCAGCGGCAGACCCACCAGCATCCACACCATCGGTTCGCGCCAGGTACTGCGTGTCTGGTTCATGGCAAAGGTCCAAAGAAGCTGCTTTTGACGTCGACACCGACGTTCGCGTCGAGGTCGCGCACGTGGAAGGTCACCTCATGGCGGCCGGTGATGTCCGCCGCCGTCGTGACGGTCAGCGGCACCGAAAGCACCTCGCCGCTCTCGGCACGCACGGCTTGCACGCCACCGCCCAGTCGCAGGTCGGGCAGATCAGCCGAACTCACGTCGATCGCGAAGTGGTGTGGCGTTTGCGCCTTGTTGACCAGCTTCAGCGTGTAAGCATTCTGGATGTCGCCGTCGGCATCCTCGCTGTACATCGCATTGCGATCGCGCAGCACTTCAGCCATCACAGGACTGCGATGGGTGACGCCATAAAACCAGCCGCTCATCAGAGCCAGCAGCAATGCGCCATAGGCCAGCACACGTGTGCGTACGAGTCTGGCCGGCTTGCCATCGATCTGGTTCTGGGTGGTATAGCGAATCAGGCCCTGCGGATAGCCGACCTTGCCCATCACCTCGTCGCAGGCATCAATACACGCGCCACAGGCAATGCATTCGTATTGCAGACCGTTGCGGATATCGATGCCGACCGGACACACCTGCACGCAGATCGTGCAATCGACGCAGTCGCCCAGCTCTTCCAAAGAAAACTTGGGCAACGGCGCAGCCTGTTCGCCCAGCGCCGCGAGCGTAATCGTGCCACAGGCCTGCGCGCGATGATCCGCGGCGGAAGGATGCTGACTGGCGCGGAACACATAGTCGTAGGCCGTGACGGTGTCGAGCAGCCCGCGCGCCCGGCTCAGCACACTGGCAAGACCACGCTTGCGCGGACCGCGTGGCTCGCCGCGCATCGGGTCATAGGCGATGAGCAAGGTGTTGCGGTCGAACATCGCACTCTGGAAGCGCGCGTAGGGGCACATGTACTTGCAGACCTGCTGCCGGAGGAAGCCGGCATTGCCCCAGGTGGCGAATGCATAGAACAGGATCCAGAACGCTTCCCACCCGCCCCATCCCAAAGGCGTGCGCCGCGCCAGCTCGCCGATCGGACTGAAGTAACCCACGAAGGTGAAACCGGTCCACAGCGAGAACACTGCCCATAGCGCGTGGCGCGCGCTCTTGCGCAGGATTTTTTCGCGCGTCCATGGCGACGCATCGAGCTTCATGCGCTTGTTGCGATCGCCTTCGCACCAGCGTTCGATCCACAGCGACACTTCGGTCCATACCGTCTGCGGGCAGGCGTAGCCGCAGAACAAGCGACCTGCCAAGGCGGTGAAGAAGAACAGCGCCAGCGCCGCGATGATCAACAACACCGAAAGAAACAGGAAATCCTGGGGCAGGAATAGCCATCCAAACACATGGAATTTTCGGGCAGGCAGGTCCAGCAGGACGGCCTGCCGCCCCTGCCAGGTCAGCCAGGGAAAGCTGTAGTACATGCCCAGCAGCCAGATAACCGCTGCCACCCGCAGACGGTTGAAACGGCCCGAGACATCGCGCGGATAGACCTTGCGTTCGCTGACGTAGTACGAATCGCTCCCGTCATCGATGACCTGGAGCGGAATGCGGCGACTCATGGTGTCTTACCCGAACGTGGAAGTGATCGCACCGCACGACTCGGGCGCAGCAGGATCCAGGTGAACAGGCTGGACGAGGCCGTCGCCAGCCAGATCAGGAAGAAACCCAGCGTGTAGCCGAGTTCACGTCCGATCTTCAACGCGGGAAAGGTGATGTCGCGCAGGGCGATCGGATCGATGAAGGCAAAGAACACCACCGTCACCACACCAGCCACGAAGAAGCTTGGCCAGAGCAAGGCACCCAGACTCTGCGCGACCGGCGCGGGCTGGTGTCCGTGGGTGACGGTGGTATTCCTGTCGATCATTCGGCGACCACCGCACCCGCGGGTGGCGCATCCTTGTGGGGCGACAACGTCCATACATAAGCACCGACCAATCGCGTGCGCGTATCGCCAAGCACGGGCTTCCACGCAGGCATGACGCCCTGCCGGCCTTCGTTCAGCGTTTTGTGCAACGAGGCCTTGCTGCTGCCGTAGAGCCAATAGCTGTCGCTCAGGTCGGGGGCGCCCACGATTTGGTTGCCCTTGCCCTGGGGACCATGGCAGGCCACGCAGATCGTCTGGAACAGCTTCTCGCCGCGCTCGCTTGCCTCGTCCCTGGCTTGCGTCGGCTTGGACAAGGACAACACATAGGCAATGGTGTCGTCGACGGCCGTCGGGCCGCCTTGCGCGGTAAGCGTGGTCGCCCAGGCGGGCATGACCGCCTGCCTGCCCTCCTGGATCGTCTCCAGGATGCGATGCGGTGTGCCGCCCCAATGCCAGATGTCATCGGTCAGATCGGGAAAGCCGGTGGCGCCGTGGCCGGTCGAACCATGGCAGGCCGCACAGCGATTGATGAAGATCGTGCGCCCCATCGCGACCGCCTGCGGGTTCTTCGCCAGCACGTCGATGGACTGGCCGGCATAGAGCTTCAGGGCGTCGTCCAGGCGTGCGTCTTCGGCCGCCGACTCCAACGCCCATTCCTTGTGCGAGCTCCAATGTCCCAGGCMCTGCAACGTGCCGACGCCGAACCAGATCAGGTAGCCCACGGCGAACACGATGGTGATGTAGAACAGATTGATCCACCAACGCGGCAGCGGCTTGTTGTACTCGGTGATATTGCCGTCCCACACATGGCCGGTTTCATCAGGCTTGGGATCGGTGGGGCTACGGCGCGTATTGGCGCGCAACAGCCACACGCAGCCGACCAGGTTGGCTACCACGATGGCGATGACGTACCAGGTCCATCCGGAAGTCATGCGATTTCCTCCTTGTCATCTTCCAGCGGCATTTGCGCGGCGGCGTCCATCGCCGGCTTCGTGGCCGGACGCCAGATCCAGATGCAGGCGCCGACAAAAAGCACCAGCAGGAATGCGGTGATCAGTCCAGGAACCATGTCACTCCGCTCCTTCGGCAGCCTGCATGTCGGCCTGCGACACATGCGTGCCCAGCGCCTGCAGATAGGCGATCACCGCATCGAGCTCGGTCTTGCCTTCGACGGCCTTGGCCGCGCCTGCGATGTCTTCTTCGCTATACGGATCGCCGATGCGTTTTAGCGCACGCATGTGCGTGGCCACTTCCTCGCCGTCGAGCTTGTTGTCCGCCAGCCACGGATAACCGGGCATGTTGGACTCGGGCACGACGTCGCGCGGGTTGTGCAGATGCGCGCGATGCCAGTCGTCGGAATAGCCGCGCAATCCCACGCGGGCGAGATCCGGACCGGTGCGCTTGCTGCCCCATTGGAACGGATGGTCGTAGACCGATTCGCCCGCCAGCGAGTAATGGCCGTAACGCTCGGTTTCAAAACGCAGCGTGCGCACCATCTGCGAATGGCAGTTGTAGCAGCCTTCGCGGACGTAGACGTCGAAGCCCGCCAGCTGCAGCGCGGGATACGGCTTGACGCCCGGCAACGGCTTGATCGTTTCGGCCTGGAACATCAGCGGCACGATTTCGGCGAGACCGCCAAAGGAAACGGCAACTGCCACCAGGATGGCCATGAGGCCGATGTTCTTTTCGAGTTTTGCGTGTGTCTGGCTCATGTCTGTTCCTTCAGGCACGGGCGTCGGCGGCATCGGGCGCCAGCAGCGGTTGCGGCTCGGTGCTCGCGGCGGCCAGGCGGAACGTCTTGAACACGTTCCAGCCCATCACCAGCATGCCGGACAGCACGATCAAGCCGCCGCCGATGCGCACGAGGTAATACGGCTTGGTGGCGTTGAGCGCTTCGACAAAGGCATAGGTGAGCGTGCCGGTGTCAGGATCGGTGGCGCGCCACATCAGGCCCTGCGTCACGCCGGCAATCCACATCGCGGTGATGTAGACCACCACGCCGACGGTATGCAGCCAGAAATGCAGATCGATCAGCCTGGTCGAATACATCCTGGGCAGGCGCAGCAGGCGCGGCAGCATCGCGTAGATGGAGCCGATGGAAATCATCGCGACCCAGCCCAGCGCACCCGAATGCACGTGGCCGATGGTCCAGTCGGTGTAGTGGCTGAGCGAGTTGACCGTCTTGATCGACATCATCGGTCCCTCGAACGTGCTCATCATGTAGAACGAGAGCGAGACGACGAGGAACTTCAGGATCGGATCGGTGCGCAGCTTGTACCAGACGCCCGACAGCGTGAGGATGCCGTTGATCGCACCGCCCCACGAGGGCGCCAGCAGCACCAGCGAAAACACCATGCCCAGGTTCTGCGCCCAGTCGGGCAATGCGGTGTACTGCAGGTGATGCGGACCGGCCCACATGT